>NZ_JBTOQC010000052.1:0-288228 GCF_055284095.1 Pseudomonas sp. HP_08
CCCACACCCGCCCCTCCGGGCTGGTCTTTGGGCTTGGGCCCCCATGTTACACCCCTCGTTTTTTACTTTGCGGGCGCCCCCCAAAATTCCGCCCCGGCGTTTTTGTTGGGGCCCCGGGGCGGCGGGCCGTCAATCGCGATCAGTCAGTCCCGACGTTCCGTTCAGTGGCGGCGCATATCCAGCGTCATCGGCAGCTCGTCGTTAATATTGAGCGCCGCAACACTGAGCTTGCCCGGTGTGTGGCCGAAACGGAAGAAGCGCGCCAGGCGCCGGCTTTCCGCTTCGTTACCGTTGACCGGCAGGGTTTCGTAGTTGCGCCCGCCCGGATGCGCGACATGATACTCGCAGCCACCCAGTGAGCGCTGCATCCAGGTGTCGACGAGGTCAAAAACCAGCGGCGCATGCACCGGGATGGTCGGCTGCAGGCAGTTGGCCGGTTGCCAGGCACGATAACGCACCCCGGCGACGAACTCGCCGACCGTTCCTGTCGGTTGCAGCGGCACGGGAATGCCATTGCAGGTCAGCACGTAACGTTGCGGCGCCAGGCCCTTGAGACGCACCTGCAGCCGCTCCAGCGACGAGTCGACGTAACGCACCGCGCCGCCGCCCGAGCCCTCCTCGCCCAGCACATGCCAGGGTTCGAGCGCCTGGCGCAGTTCCAGCTCGATGCCGTTGACCGCGTAATCGCCCACTTTGGGAAAGCGGAACTCCAGGTGCGCGGCGAACCAGTCGGCTTTCAGCGGATAACCGGCCTCGTTGAGTTCGGTGATGACATCGGCGAAATCCTGCTCGATGAAGTGCGCGAGCATGAAGCGGTCATGCAACTCGGTGCCCCAACGCGCCAGCCGCGCGGGCTGGTAAGGCTCGCGCCAGAAGCGCGCCACCAGCGCACGCAGCAGCAGTTGCTGGGCAAGGCTCATGCGGGCATGCGGCGGCATTTCGAAGGCGCGCAGCTCCAGCAGCCCCAGGCGCCCGCTGGCGCTGTCCGGTGAATACAGCTTGTCGATGCAGAACTCGGCGCGGTGGGTGTTGCCGGTGACATCGATCAACAGGTTGCGCAGCAAGCGGTCGACCAGCCACGGCGCGACTTCTTCGCCCGGTTCAGGCATTTGCGCAAAGGCGATTTCCAGCTCGTACAACGAATCGTTGCGCGCCTCGTCGATGCGCGGTGCCTGGGAGGTTGGGCCGATGAACAACCCGGAGAACAGGTACGACAGCGATGGGTGGTTGTGCCAGTAGCTGATCAGGCTGCGCAGCAAGTCTGGCCTGCGCAGGAACGGTGAATCGCCGGGTGTCGCGCCGCCCAGGACGAAGTGGTTGCCGCCACCGGTGCCGGTGTGGCGTCCGTCGATCATGAATTTCTCGGTGGTCAGGCGGGTCTGGCGCGCCTGCTCATACAGAAACTCGGTGCGCTCGACCAACTCATCCCAGGTAGCGGACGGCTGGACGTTGACCTCGATCACGCCCGGATCCGGCGTAATACGGAAATTGGCCAGACGCGGGTCGCTCGGCGGCTCATACCCTTCGAGCAGCACCGGGCACGCCAACTCCTCGGCGGTGGCTTCAATCACCGCCACCAGCTCCAGGAACTCTTCCAGTTTCTGCAACGGCGGCAGGAACAGGTACAAGCGCCCGTCACGCACCTCGGCACACAACGCGGTGCGGGTCAGCCAGTCAGCGGACTCGTCGATCTTGGGTGCCCGGTCAGCGTCTGGTGCAGCAGACGGCGCCGGTGCTTGCGCGTCGCCCAGCGCCGGGAACGGCTGGTTGAGGTCGGTGGGGTGGATGAACGGGTACTCGGCAGCCTTGACCCACGGCTGTGAAGCCAGCGGCAAGCGATAGCCCAGCGCCGAGTCGCCCGGCACCAGCCGGCAGTGCTCGTCGCGCAGGTACCAGCGTCCGCTCTGCCATTGGTCGCCGGCAGCGGTGCGAGCCAGCGGCAGAACCTGGCCGATGACCTTGTCCAGCCCCTGATTGAAGACCTTGCGCAGCCGCGCACGCTCCATCTCGTCGCTCAGCCGGGCGTCTTCGGCGCTGACGTTGACCGGCAGTTGCCCTTCGCGCCACAGGTAGTAGAAATTGTCTTCGTAAGCCGGGAACACAAAGCGCGAGGCGACGCCCAGGCGCTCGGCAACACTGGCCAGAAAGCGTTCAGCCAGCTCGCTGGTGACCGCATATTCGCGGCTCTCATCGGCGATCAGCTCAGGATTGCGCCACACCGGCTGGCCGTCCTTGCGCCAGAAGCAGTTCAGCGACCAGCGCGGCAACTGCTCGCCGGGGTACCACTTGCCCTGACCGAAGTGCACCAGGCTGCCGGTCGCGTAGTGCTCGCGCAGGCGCTGGTACAACTGCGCCGACAAGCGCCGCTTGTTCGGCCCCAGTGCTGCGGTGTTCCACTCCGCGCCGTCACGGTCGTCGATGGACACAAACGTCGGCTCGCCGCCCATGGTCAGGCGCACGTCGCCCTGCTCAAGGTCACGGTCGATCTGCTGGCCGAGCGCGAGAATCTCGCCCCACTGCTCATCGCTGTACGGATGAGTGACACGCGGTGCTTCCCAGATACGGGTCACCGACATCTCGTGGCTGAACTCGCTTTCGCACGGTTCGACCAGACCGCTGATCGGCGCGGCAGAAGACGGCTCCGGGCTGCACGCCAGCGGAATGTGCCCTTCGCCGGCCAGCAGGCCTGAGGTGGCATCCAGGCCGATCCAGCCTGCGCCCGGCAGGTACACCTCGCACCAGGCGTGCAGGTCGGTGAAGTCGATATCGGTGCCCGACGGCCCGTCCAGCGCCTGGACATCGGCCTTGAGCTGGATCAGGTAGCCGGACACGAAACGCGCCGCCAGGCCCAGGTGACGCAGGATCTGCACCAGCAGCCAGGCCGAGTCACGGCATGAACCGGAGGCGTTACCCAGCGTTTGCTCAGGCGTCTGTACGCCCGGCTCCATGCGGATCAGGTAACCGATGTCGCTGTTGACCCGCTGGTTGAGCGCCACCAGGAAATCGATGCTGGGCAACGGCTCGCGCGATATGCCTTGCAGATATTCGGCAAACTTCGGCGTCAGCGGCAGCTTTTCAAGGTACGGCGCCAGCTCGCGCAGCTCTTCGCTGGCGTAGGTGAACGGAATCTTTTCTGCGTAGGGTTCAAGGAAGAAGTCGAACGGGTTGAACACCGCCATTTCGGCGACCAGATCGACCTCGATGCGCAGCTCCCGGGTCTTCTCGGGGAAAACCAGGCGCGCCAGATAATTGCCCTGCGGGTCCTGTTGCCAGTTGATGAAGTGATTCTCTGGCAACACTTTCAGCGAGTAGGACAACACCCGCGTGCGGCTATGGGCTGCCGGACGCAAGCGAACTACTTGAGGCCCCAGTTCGACGGCGCGTTCGTAACGGTAATGCGTGACGTGGTGCAAGGCGATATGAATCGACACGGCGTGCCTCCTGCGAGCCTGAACAAGTCCTCGGGCCGCGCAAGACTTATGCCACCAGCGACATGCACGGCGCCCAAGGCATGGATAATGCGCCTAAAGACAAGCAGAGCACCATAACGGCGCCAGAGTTCATTGCGTGTGCGTGGTGATGCACGGAAAAGGGGCGCCGCTGACGCAGCGCAACGTCCAGGGTTTGGCGTGTTCGCTGCCCCAAACGCATGACGCCAACCCGAAGGCTGGCGTCATGTGCATCAGGCAAACACTGTCAGCGCGGCACTACCGGCTGCCGCGCAGGCTTGTTGCTGCCTTTCTTGCCGGCCTGCGCACGGTCGCGCGCGGCCTGTTTGTTGCGGGCTTCGGCGGCGGCCTTGGCCTGTTCGCGCTTGTCCCACGGCTTGCTGCCGTCGCTGGCACGCGGCGGCAGGCCGGTGTGCTGGGTCAGGATCTTGCCGGTGTCTTTCTTGCTGTCCTTGCCGACCTTGTGGCTGCCCGACGGCGTCGAGTTCTTGCGACGCGCACTCTGGTAGCTGTCAGTCGCCGGCTGGTGCAGCGGAATCAATTGCTCCTTGCCCGAGCCGATGAGGTCGGCACGGCCCATGCGCTCCAGTGCTTCGCGCAGCATCGGCCAGCCCTTCGGATCGTGGTAGCGCAAGAAAGCCTTGTGCAAGCGACGCTGCTCATCGCTCTTGACGATGGTCAGGTTGTCACTCTTGTAGGTGACCTTGCGCAGCGGGTTCTTGCCCGAGTGGTACATGGCGGTTGCCGAGGCCATTGGCGACGGATAGAAAGCCTGCACCTGGTCGGCACGGAAGCCGTTGCGCTTGAGCCACAGCGCCAGGTTCATCATGTCTTCGTCGGTGGTGCCAGGGTGCGCGGCGATGAAGTACGGGATCAGGTACTGTTCCTTGCCCGCCTCTTTCGAGTACTTCTCGAACATGCGCTTGAAGCGGTCATAACTGCCGATGCCCGGCTTCATCATCTGGTTGAGCGGACCTTCCTCGGTGTGTTCCGGGGCGATCTTCAGGTAGCCGCCAACGTGGTGGGTCACCAGCTCCTTGACGTACTCCGGCGACTCGACCGCCAGGTCGTAGCGCAGGCCCGAGGCAATCAGAATCTTCTTCACACCCGGCAACGCACGCGCACTGCGGTACAGCTGGATCAGCGCCGAGTGGTCGGTGTTCAGGTTCGGGCAGATGCCGGGGAACACGCACGATGGCTTGCGGCAGGCGGATTCGATTTCCGGACTCTTGCAGGCGATGCGGTACATGTTCGCGGTCGGTCCGCCGAGGTCGGAAATCACCCCGGTGAAGCCCGGCACCTTGTCGCGGATTTCTTCGATCTCGCGAATGATCGATTCGTGAGAACGGTTCTGGATGATCCGCCCTTCGTGCTCGGTGATCGAGCAGAAGGTGCAGCCACCGAAGCAGCCACGCATGATGTTCACCGAGAAACGGATCATGTCGTAGGCCGGAATTTTTTCCTTGCCGTAGACCGGGTGCGGAACACGGGCGTACGGCATGCCGAACACGTAGTCCATTTCTTCGGTGGTCATCGGAATCGGCGGCGGGTTGAGCCAGATATCGACGTCGCCATGCTTCTGCACCAGCGCGCGGGCGTTGCCCGGGTTGGTTTCCAGGTGCAGCACGCGGTTGGCGTGAGCGTAAAGCACCGGGTCGTTGCGCACTTTCTCGAACGACGGCAGACGCAGCACGGTCTTGTCGCGGGTCATGTGCGGGCTTTCGAGAATCTGCACGACCTTGGCTTCGTTCGGGTCTTCGACCTCGCCCTTGGACTGCTCGATGGCACACGCCTGAGTGTCCTGGGTGTTCACGTACGGGTTGATGATCTTGTCGACCTTGCCCGGACGGTCGATACGGGTCGAGTCGACCTCGTACCAGCCCTTGGGCGTGTCGCGACGGATGAACACCGTACCGCGCACATCGGTGATGTCTTCGATCTTCTGCCCGTAGGACAGGCGCTGGGCGACCTCGACCACGGCACGCTCGGCGTTGCCGTACAGCAGGATGTCGGCGCAGGCGTCAACCAGGATCGAGTGACGAACCTTGTCCTGCCAGTAATCGTAGTGCGCGATGCGGCGCAACGAAGCCTCGATGCCGCCGAGCACGATCGGCACATGCTTGTAGGCTTCCTTGCAGCGCTGGCTGTACACCAGGCTGGCGCGGTCAGGACGCTTGCCGGCCATGCCGCCTGGCGTATAGGCGTCGTCGGAGCGGATCTTCTTGTCGGCGGTGTAGCGGTTGATCATCGAGTCCATGTTGCCGGCCGCGACACCGAAGAACAGGTTCGGCTCGCCCAGCTTCATGAAGTCGTCTTTGGAGGTCCAGTCCGGCTGGGCAATGATGCCGACCCGAAAACCCTGGGACTCCAGCAAGCGACCGATGATCGCCATGCCAAAGGAGGGATGGTCGACGTACGCATCACCGGAAATGATGATGATGTCGCACGAATCCCAGCCAAGCTGATCCATCTCTTCCCGGCTCATCGGCAGGAAGGGCGCTGGTCCGAAACATTCGGCCCAGTACTTGGGATAGTCAAATAACGGCTTGGCTGCTTGCATGGGCGGTGACCGATCGTTGTTGTGCAGGAAAATCGCGGGCGCGGAATATAGCACAAATTTTGATCACATCCGACTGCAATGGTCGGATTTGTCCTTGCTTGCTCAAGGCTGTGTTTATTGTGAAACAGCGCTGGCCCAAGCCTTTAACGTGATCTTTCTACAAGTCATTGTTTAGGAACAAAAACCTGAACAGGACCAGCCCCACAAGAAAATCCCTTCAATTTTTTAAAGCTTTTCCTACAACACCTGCATTGCCCATGGCCCGTATCGGCATTGAGCGAGCACTGCTCACCTCTGACAATGAGGTGCTTGTGCCTGCCTATCGAAAATGACCAGAGATCAATATGCCTATTGTCAAAGGCCTCATCCTCGCCTTGGGAGTCACGCTGTTCCTGAAGATCGCAACGATTGTGCCGGCGCTGGTACTGGCCGATATCATCGACAGCCTTGCGCATCCCGGCCAGTCGCTTTCGGCATTGCTTTGGCTGTTTCTGGTGTTGGTCGGCGTCCAGGCGCTGTTAACGCCCTTGCAGGCCTGGTGTCTGGCGCGCCTTTGCCAGGATCGGGTGCGCAACCTGTCGGCACGCTGGTGTCGCGATCTACTGGACAAACGCTTCGAGGCCTACGGAAAACTGCACGGTGGCACGCTGGTCAAGGTACTGGACCGCGGTATCACCGCCCAGGAACGCTGGCTGGGCTTTTTGATAGGTTCTGCATGGCCTGTGCTGGCCGAAGCGCTGGTGCTTGGCGGACTGTTTGTTTATCTGGGTGCGGGGCAAGTGCTGCTGGGCCTGTTGCCACTCAGCCTGGCCTATCTGTGGGTGAACAGCCTGCTGGTGCGTTGGCGGCGCCCGCAGATCGAGGCCGTCAATGCCCGCGAAGACGATCTGGCCGAGCAATGGGTGGACACATTCGCCAGCGCCGCCACGGTGAAACTTGAGCGGGCGCAGGATGCCGCGATGACGCCGGTGGAGCAAACCTTGAGCCATTACGCCGATGCAGCCGTGCGGGTGGCCGGTTCCGGCGGCGCACTGCAGGCAGCGCGGATTCTGTTCATCGGACTGGGCAGCGGTGCGCTGCTGGCCTGGGGGATCAATGACCGGGCCCAGGCCTCGCCGCTACTCAGCCTGGGCGAACTCGTTGCACTGTTCACACTGGTCAGCGGCTTGTTGGCAGGCGTTGCACAACTGGCCGAGGCCTGGCGGATGCTTGACCAGTTCCGCGCCGACCGGCAAAAGCTCGATCACTGGCTAGGATTGCCAGCGTTTGGCTCATCTTCACCGGCACCTTTGTGCATAACCGATCGCGAGGCAAGCCTGCACCTGGAGGCCTGTTCCTTATGGGAGCGCGACGAGTTACGCCTGCAGCTCTCAGCGCCTCTGACCATATACAGGGGCGAGCGGGTTGCACTGGCAGGCCCCAGCGGCGCCGGCAAGTCGACGCTGCTGCATGCACTTGCCGGCACTCTTCAGCCATTGCGCCAGCATCTTCAACTGGCCGGGCAGGCGATAGAACATCTCGATGCATCAAGCCAGCTTGCGCGGCTACGCCTCTGCCCCCAAGGCCCGCGTTTCATTCCGGGCCCATTACCGCGTGCGGTCTTGTTCGACCAGCCTCATGAGCCGGCGCACATTGAACAGTGGCTCAATCGTCTCGGGCTAGGCCATGCGTGGTACGGGCGAGAAATAGATGGGCGCGGTGAACGCATTTCCGGAGGAGAAGCGCGGCGATTGTCATTGCTGCGGATTCTGAATCGGCCCGGCGAATTCAATCTGTTCGACGAGCCCACCAGCGGCCTGGATACGGCGCTGGCTCGACAGACATGGGATCTGTTGTTTGAGACGCTTGAGGGCCGCGGGCTGATCTGCGTCACCCATGACCGGAGCGCGCTGGCGCGATTTGACCGGGTGATCTGGATGGAGGGCGGGCAAATAACCTCGATAGAAGCAGGCAGCCATTATCTTTAGCGCCTGCCGTCTCTATGAACGACTTGAACCCGCCGGTCAATCGTCGTCGAACTGATAGCTGCCCGGTGCCAGGTTTTCGAAGCGGGTATATTTACCGATGAACGCCAGGCGCGAGGTGCCGATCGGGCCGTTACGCTGTTTACCGATGATGATTTCGGCAATGCCCTTGTACTCGGTTTCCGGGTGATACACCTCGTCACGGTAGACGAACATGATCACGTCGGCGTCCTGCTCGATTGCACCGGACTCACGAAGGTCGGAGTTGATCGGGCGCTTGTTCGGACGTTGCTCCAGGGAGCGATTGAGCTGCGACAGGGCGATGACCGGGCAGTTGAATTCCTTGGCCAGCGCCTTGAGCGAGCGCGAGATCTCGGAGATCTCGTTGGTACGGTTGTCGCCGGCGGCGCCCGGGACTTTCATCAATTGCAGGTAGTCAATCATGATCATGCCGATGTCGCCATGCTCACGGGCCACCCGGCGCGTGCGGGCACGCATTTCCGACGGGCTGATACCGGCGGTGTCATCGATGAACAGCTTGCGGTCGTTGAGCAGGTTGACCGCCGACGTCAGGCGCGGCCAGTCGTCGTCGTCCAGTTGCCCGGAGCGGATCTTGGTCTGGTCGATACGGCCCAGCGAGGACAGCATCCGCATCATCAGCGATTCGCCTGGCATCTCCAGCGAGTAGACCAGTACGGCCTTTTCGCTGCGCAACACGGCGTTTTCCACCAGGTTCATGGCGAAGGTGGTCTTACCCATCGACGGACGACCGGCCACGATGATCAGGTCGGCCGGCTGCATGCCGCTGGTCATTTCGTCCAGGTCGGTGTAGCCGGTGGACAGACCGGTGATGGCGTTGTTGCTGTTGAACAGGGTGTCGATGCGGTCAATGGCGCGGGTCAGCAGGTCGTTGACGCCCACCGGACCACCGGTCTTGGGCCGCGCCTCGGCGATCTGGAAGATCTGCCGCTCGGCCTCGTCGAGAATTTCTTCGGCGGTGCGGCCTTCCGGGTTGAACGCGCTGTCGGCGATCTCGGTGCTGATGCCGATCAACTGGCGCAGCGTGGCCCGCTGGCGGACGATCTGGGCATAGGCCTTGATGTTGGCCACCGACGGGGTGTTCTTGGCCAGCTCACTGAGATAGCCCAGGCCACCGACCTGTGAGGCCTGGCCTTCCTTGTCCAGCTGTTCGGACAGGGTCACCACGTCGATCGGCAGGTTCTGATCGGCCAGACGCGCGATGGCACGGAAGATCAGACGGTGGTCATGTCGATAGAAATCGCCATCGGACACTTGATCGAGCACGCGCTCCCAGGCGTTGTTGTCCAGCATCAGACCACCGAGTACAGCCTGTTCGGCTTCGATGGAGTGAGGCGGCACCTTGAGGGCAGCGGTTTGCAGATCGTATTGCTCGGGGGCGGAGATATCGTTCATGGCCACGGGAATTCGGGGTACTCAGTCAGGCTTGCAGAAAGACAAAGGGCACGACCTGTGAACAGGATCGTGCCCGATGTTAATCCTCTGACGGCCAGGCCGCCAGACGATCATGTGCAGCTTAAGCAGCCACCACGACAACGCGAACGGTTGCGTCAACGTCGCTGTGCAGGTGCACGGCAACATCGAATTCACCGACGTTACGGATGGTGCCGTTCGGCAGACGAATTTCGCTTTTCGACACTTCAACGCCCGAGGCGGTCAGTGCGTCAGCGATATCGTGAGTACCGATCGAACCGAACAGCTTGCCTTCGTCGCCAGCGGTGGCAGTGATGGTCACTTCCAGCTCGGCCAGTTGGGCGGCGCGGGTTTCGGCCGAAGTTTTCTTGTCGGCAGCCAGCTGCTCCAGCTCGGCACGACGCTCTTCGAACGCAGCCAGGTTGGCAGCGGTCGCAGGAGTGGCCTTGCCGTAAGGCAGCAGGTAGTTACGACCGTAGCCGGCCTTAACGTTTACTTTGTCGCCCAGGTTGCCCAGGTTGGCGACTTTTTCCAGAAGGATCAGTTGCATGTGGAAATCCTCTAACTTTTAACCTTCACCGTTCGCAGAACCGTTACCGGCGTCTTTCGACCCCCGGCGGCCGCGAAAATCAATCAGGCTGTCGACAATGGCCAAGACCACGAGCAACGGATAGATCAGCTGCATGAACAACAGCAGCGTGATGTACATCCCCACCAGCCAGAACTTGCCAAGGCGCTTTTCAGCGACCAGGCCATGAATCAGGGCGGCACCCGCGAACACCAGTGGCACGCTGCACAACGGTGTCAACATAGCCATGTGCGGACCGAAGTTCGGCCCCACCAGCATGCACACCAACAGCACCAGCATCGGTATCAGCGGCAATCTCACGGCGCGAAATTCACGCCCGAAACCACCGGGGTTGTACAACAACGCTTGCCAGTAACGCCCCAGCATCAGGGTCAGCACACTGACGATCTGCAACAAAGCCGCTATCAGGCCGTTGAGGACCGGTGCAATCAGGGATCCCAGACGGGCCCGTTCTTCTACGCTCATCTGATCGTAGATTCCGGGGAGCATTGCCGGCAGGTGCTTCTGAAGCTCCTGCGACAACATCTCTATGGGTTCATGGAACACCGAACCCAGGATCACTGCGTACAACAATCCCCACGCTACGCTTGCAAGCAGCACACGGACCCAGGACTCGCTGGCACGCAAAACCATTGCCAGGCCTAGCGAACCGACCAACACCATAGCGGTGCGCGGTTCACCGAAATACCACCAGACCAAAGCCGGCAGCAGAGCCCAGGCCAGGATGCCGGCGGCATCACTGAACCCGCGTCGCAGAAGCACCAGGCACCCTGCGGCAGCACTCAACCAGAACAGCAGCGGCAATGCCGCACATCCGGCCACGATCAAAGTGGCCTGCATACGACCGCGCATGATCAATTCAGCTAAGGCGCGCATGCGATCTATCCCTTGTTACGTCTTGTCGACTACCCGGTCTCAGCGGCCGTGGCTGTCGGTGTAAGCCAGCAAGGCCAGGAAGCGGGCGCGCTTGATAGCGGTGGCCAGCTGACGCTGATAACGAGCTTTGGTACCGGTGATGCGGCTTGGAACGATTTTGCCGGTTTCCGATACGTAGGCTTTCAGAGTGTTGAGATCCTTGTAATCGATCTCTTTCACGTCTTCAGCGGTGAAGCGGCAGAATTTACGACGACGGAAGAAACGTGCCATGTAATAGGCTCCTCAAAAGGTCCGTGGATTACTCGTCAGCGTTATCGCTAACGTCACTGTTGTCGCTGTCATCGCCATCGGCGCTGTCAGAGTGCTCAGGACGGTCACGACGCTCACGGCGCTCGCTGCGGTTTTCTTCAGCCTTGAGCATCTCGGACTGGCCAGTGACGGCTTCGTCGCGACGGATGACCAGGTTACGGATCACGGCATCGTTGTAACGGAAGTTGTCTTCCAGCTCGGCCAGAGCCTTGCCAGTGCACTCAACGTTCAGCATCACGTAGTGAGCCTTGTGAACATTGTTGATTGCATAGGCCAGTTGACGACGGCCCCAATCTTCCAGACGGTGAACCTGGCCACCGTCTTCTTCGATCAGCTTGGTGTAACGCTCAACCATGCCGCCGACTTGTTCGCTTTGATCCGGGTGGACCAAAAAGATGATTTCGTAATGACGCATGAATGCTCCTTACGGGTTGTAGCCTGCCACGAAATGTGGTCAGACAAGGAGTGAATGACTCGTGTTTGCCTTGCTCACGCACGGGCACATGATGGCCTGCCGTGGCAGCAAGGGGCGCAATTGTAGAGAAGGGGCGATAGCGGTGCAAGGACATTGGTGAATATTTGAACAATGTCCTTGCCCGCAGAGATGACAGCCAGCAGAGGAGCGGCTTATTTCTTGCCGGCCGCCTTGGCGCCGCGCTGGCGCAGCGCTTCGAACAGGCACACACCGGTGGCCACCGAGACATTGAGGCTGCTGACGCTGCCCGCCATCGGCAGGCGCACCAGAAAATCGCAATGCTCGCGGGTCAGGCGGCGCATGCCTTTGCCTTCGGCGCCCATGACCAGCACGATCGGCCCGGTCAGGTCCTGCTCGTACAGTTCCTGCTCGGCTTCGCCGGCTGTGCCGACGATCCACAGCCCGCGATTCTGGAGTTTTTCCAGGGTCCGGGCCAGGTTGGTCACGGCCACCAGCGGAATCACTTCAGCGGCGCCGCAGGCAACCTTGCGCACGGTCGAATTGAGCGTCGCCGATTTATCCTTGGGCACCAGCACTGCCAGCGCACCGGCCGCATCGGCGGTACGCAGGCAAGCGCCAAGGTTGTGCGGGTCGGTCACGCCGTCGAGCACCAGCAACAGCGGCGGGCCTTCATGACGCTCAAGCAGCTCATCGAGCATCGCCTCGCCCCAGACCTGGCTGGGGCTGACTTCGGCCACGACGCCCTGATGAACGCCTTCAACCCAGGCATCCATCTCGCGGCGTTCGGCCTGACCGATCTGGACACGGTTCTGCCCGGCCAGCTCGACCAGCGTCTGGACGCGCGGCTCGCTGCGTCCTTCAGCCAGCCAGATCTGCTTGACCCGCTTGGGGTGATGACGCAACAACGCTTCTACGGCATGCACGCCGTAGACTTTTTCCAGATCACTCATGACTTGGCCTTGGTTTTGGACCGTGACGGCCCCTTGCGGTGCTTGCTGGGCTTGGCAGACGACTCTTCACTGCGCGAAGGCTTGCCCGACGATTTGCCGGCCCCCTTGGCTTCAGCCAGCAACGCCTGTTTCAATTCCCGACTTTTACGCACCTCGGCATTCTTGGCCACTGCGTCGCTGGGGTAATACGCATCGCTGACAGCGCGCTTGCCCGAGGCTTTGTCCGAGGACTTGTCGGTCGTCTTGCGGCGATCGCTGCGAGCAGGCGGTACCGGCGTTGCAGTCTGCTTGGTCTCGGCAGGCGGCGTGGTGTCGTGCAAACGACGCTTGCCACGGCTGGCTGGCGCAATCGAAGTGGCCTTGGCCGAGACTTCGAAGTCGATCTTGCGCTCGTCCAGGTCGACACGCATGACCTTGACCTCGACGGTGTCGCCCAAACGGTAGCTGCGACCTCTGCGCTCACCGGCCAGGCGATGGTGCACCGGGTCGAAATGGTAATAGTCGTCCGGCAGCGCGGTGACGTGCACCAGGCCTTCGACATAGATGTCGATCAGCTCGACGAACAGGCCGAAACCGGTCACAGCAGTGATCAGGCCCGGGAAGGACTCGCCCACACGGTCTTTCATGAACTCGCACTTGAGCCAGTTCACGACATCGCGAGTGGCTTCGTCGGCACGGCGCTCGCTCATCGAGCATTGTTCGCCCAGTTGCTCAAGCTGCGGCTCGTCGTACGGGTAGATGCGCGCTTTCGGAATCGTGGCGGCATCGGCACGGCGCACGTGCGAGGTCTCGCGCTTGGAGCGGATCACGCTGCGGATCGCCCGATGGGTGAGCAGGTCCGGGTAGCGGCGAATCGGCGAGGTGAAGTGCGTGTAGGCCTCGTAATTCAGGCCGAAGTGGCCGTTGTTGTCGGCGGTGTATACCGCCTGGCTCAACGAACGCAGCATCACGGTCTGGATCAGGTGATGGTCCGGGCGCTCGCGCACGGTTTCCAGCAGGGCCTGATAATCCTTGGGCGACGGACCGTCCTTGCCCTTGTGCAGCGACAGTCCCAGCTCGCCAAGGAAAGCGCTGAGCTTTTCCAGACGCTCTGGCGGCGGGCCGTCGTGGACGCGGTACAACGCCGGGATCTCATGCTTTTTGAGAAACTCGGCAGTGGCCACGTTGGCGGCCAGCATGCACTCTTCGATCAGCTTGTGCGCATCGTTGCGAGTGGTCGGGCGAATCTCGGCAATCTTGCGCTCTGCACCGAAGATGATCCGCGTTTCCTGGGTTTCGAAGTCGATTGCGCCACGCGCATGGCGCGCGCCCAGCAGCACTTTATACAGTGCATAAAGCTGCTTGAGGTCCGGCACCACTTCGTTGTATTCGTCGCGCAACTTGCGCGCTTCGGAGGTACGGCCGTGCTCAAGGATGGTGCTGACCTTGTTATAGGTCAGGCGCGCATGCGAGTGGATGACCGCCTCGTAGAAGACGTAATCAACCATTTCGCCGGTCTTGGAGAAGTCCATCTCACAGACCATCGCCAGCCGGTCGACGTGCGGGTTCAGCGAGCACAGGCCGTTGGACAGCTCTTCAGGCAGCATCGGCACGACGCGCTCGGGGAAGTACACCGAGTTGCCACGTACCTGAGCTTCGTCGTCGAGGGCCGAGCCGATTTTCACGTAACTGGAAACGTCGGCGATCGCCACGTACAGCTTCCAGCCACCGGAGAACAGGCGCAGCTTGCCAGGGCGCGCTTCGCAGTAAACGGCATCGTCGAAGTCGCGGGCGTCTTCACCGTCGATGGTCACGAATGGCAGGTGACGCAGATCGATGCGGTTGGCCTTGTCCTTCTCTTCGACTTCGGGCTTGAGCCGCGCCGCTTCCTTGAGAACACCTTGTGGCCACACATGGGGAATATCGTAGCTGCGCAGGGCAACGTCGATTTCCATGCCCGGCGCCATATAGTTGCCCACGACCTCGACCACATCGCCCTGCGGCTGGAAGCGCGGGGTTGGCCAGTGGGTGATCTTCACCTCGACGAACTGACCGACTTTCGCGCCGCCATTGCGGCCGGTAGTCACCAGCACTTCCTGCTGGATCTTGGGGTTGTCGGGGGTGACGAAACCAATGCCGCTTTCTTCGAAATAGCGACCCACAATGGATTCGTGCGCGCGGGAAATGACCTCGACGATCACACCTTCACGGCGACCGCGACGGTCCAGACCGGAAACCCGCGCCAGGGCACGGTCGCCATCGAAGACCAGACGCATCTGGCTCGGGCTCATGAACAGGTCGTCGGAGCCATCGTCGGGAATCAGGAAGCCGAAACCGTCACGGTGACCGCTGATGCGGCCCAGGATCAGGTCCAGCTTGTCGACCGGCGCGTAGGTGCCGCGACGGGTGTAGATCAATTGACCGTCGCGCTCCATCGCGCGCAAGCGGCGGCGCAGGGCCTCGAATTGATCTTCGGTGACCAGGCCGAACTCGTCGACCAGTTGCTCGCGACTGGCCGGCGAACCACGCTCGGCAAGGTGCTGCAGGATCAGCTCGCGGCTGGGAATGGGGTTTTCGTATTTTTCCGCTTCACGAGCGGCCTCGGGATCGAGGGACTGCCAATCGGCCATTAGTATTCATTCACCTTTTCGGAAGGGCGCAGTTTCGCATATACAGGATTGAAACGCGAAAAAGCCGTTTCAGCCCCTCTCAATCACTTTTTTTCAAAAATCATAAAAAAGAGCTTTACAGGCCATAAGGCCATCCCTAAGATGCGCACCACAACGACAGCCAAGGCTGTGTTGAGTTGAAACAGACAGCATTCTCAAACGAAAAGGCTGTTGAAAGCAACGAGTTGCCCAGATGGTGAAATTGGTAGACACGCCAGCTTCAGGTGCTGGTGACCGCAAGGTCGTGGAAGTTCGAGTCTTCTTCTGGGCACCAATTCAAAAACAGAGCATCGCTTTGTTTTAAAAGTAGACCAGGATTCACATCCCGGTTGAAAGCAGTAAATGCTACATCCGCCCAGGTGGTGAAATTGGTAGACACGCCAGCTTCAGGTGCTGGTGACCTTACGGTCGTGGAAGTTCGAGTCTTCTCCTGGGCACCAATTCAAACAAAACCGAGCCAAGCGCTCGGTTTTGTGCTTTCCGGGATATGGGTTTTCTGCCCCACTCTTCCCGCCCAACCTCGCAAACAGGATCCGGCGCAGCCATGGGCCACGCCGGACAGTGCATTCGATCAGGCCCGGAACTGCCCGAGGCTGGCCTTCAGTTGCGCCGCCAGACCATTGAGCACCTTGCCGCTGGCCGTGGTTTCCGACACCGCCTTGGCGGCGCGCTCTGCCTGGGCATGAATCACCTCGACCCGGCCACGCACCGCTTGCGCGCCTTGCGCCTGATGCACGGCGGCCTGGGTCGCCAGACCAATCGCCGCATGCACCTGCTCGACCGACTCCTGTACCGACTGTTGCAAGCGCGTGCTGTCACGCAGCACCGCAAGCCCCTCCTTGGCCTGCCGACCGGCTTGATCGATGGCTGCCACCGCCTCTTTGGCGCCACGTTGCAACGCGCCGATGTGCGCCTGAATGTCGCCGGTCGAACTCTGGGTCTTGCTCGCCAGGGCGCGCACTTCATCGGCCACCACCGCGAAGCCGCGCCCGGTCTCACCGGCGCGTGCCGCTTCGATGGCCGCGTTCAGGGCCAGCAAGTTGGTCTGCTCGGCGATTCCATGAATCACTTCAAGTACCACTTCGATCTGCTGGCTTTGCTGAGCCAGACGCTCGATGACCTGCGCACCGGTCTCGACCTGCCCGGCCAACGCCTCGATCAGGCCGCCGACCTGATTGGAGGTGCGAGTGTTTTCGTCGGTCGCCTGTTTGATGTCGACCACCTGGCGCAACGCCGCCTGCATGGCCTGGCTTTCGTTCTGCGCCTCATCGGCCATGCGCTCCAGCGCCTGCAGGCTGGCCGCGACTTCATCGCGCTGCAACTCGGCGGCCGCATCGGCACCGGCATTGCGCTCGCTCATCACGCCGATCTCGACACCGGTACGTTGCGCCACTTCGCCAGCCTCGCGCACGATAGGCTGCAGCTTGTCGACGAAACGGTTGACCGCCGCCGACATGTCGCCAATTTCGTCATTGCTGTCGAGCCGCACACGCTTGGTCAGGTCGCCCTCGCCAGCGGCCAGATCATTCAGCGCCGCAATCAGCAGCCGCAGCTTGTTGACCACTCGATGACCCAGCACGACCGCCACCAACAGCAGCACACCCAGCCCGACCAGAGCCAGGCTCAAGCCAATTCTCCAGCGCAGCGATTCTGCCGCTTCCTTGACTGCCAGCCGGGTATTACTAGCCATGGTGTCGGCGGTGCTGTGTGCAGCCTGCAAGCGGCTGCGCAAGGCGGCCGAGCTATCAGCCGAGGCACTGGTCAGGCTGGCCGACACCAGTTGCTCGCCACTGGTAATCAGGGCGGCAAAACGCTTGTCCAGCGCGACCAGGCTTTCTTCGACAGCGGTGGTCGATACGCCCATGCGCACCTTGCCGATCTCGACCCCATTAGGACTGATCGGGGCCTCGACGTAATACACCGCCGGATCGGTCCTGGCGGCATCGAGCACCTTGTCCATGGCCCGCTCGCCCTGCCCCTTGGTCAGCAACATCTTGATCGTGGCATTGTCGCGATCCAGATAACGGGTCAAGTGCTCACCCGCCGCATCGTCGTAGACCACGAACAGCACATTGGGATTGCGCTGCGCACGCCGGGCAAACTCCGAAAGGGTTGGCGTGTCGTTGTCCCACATGGCCCGCGGCGCCACGGCTGCCAGCAGCTCGGCCATGTCGTTGGTCGATTCGCGCAGGTTCTTTTCCAGCGTGGCACGCAATTGCGCCTGCTCATCCTTCAGACGAGTGGACAGCCCCTGACTGAGACGCTGCTGGGTATTGACCGACAACGCATTGAGGCTGGACGCCACTTCGTTACTGGCTTGCTCCAGCTGCGAAGACAGCTGTTGCGAATCTACACCCAGGCTCTGCGCCAGATCAGCCTCCAGCGCAGTGACCGTGCTTCGCGTCAGCGCAACCGCGATCAGAACCTGCACCAAAAGAGCGATACCAAGCGCGATGAATACCGGGCGCAGCAAGCGACTACGTAGAAGAGAAAGGACAGCTGACACAGGAGACACCCCCAGCACTAAACGCCATTAAAGTGATGGCACTTTTTCTGACGTTTCTACAGCAATTGCCATGCCGCTAACAAGACGTGGATCAAGCAGAAACGACAAAGGGCCGCAATAGCGGCCCTTTGTGTTTTACAGCAGCGATCAATCAGGCAAACGGGTGACGCAGCACGATGGTCTCGTTGCGGTCCGGGCCGGTGGAGATGATGTCGATCGGTGCGTTGACCAGCTCTTCGATGCGCTTGATGTAGGCACGCGCATTGGCCGGCAGGTCTTCCAGGGTCTTGGCGCCCAGGGTCGACTCGCTCCAGCCCGGCATCTGCTCGTACACCGGACGCAGGCCGATGTAGCTGTCAGAGTCGGTCGGCGCATCGATCACTGCGCCGTCTTCGTTTTCGTAGCCGACGCAGATGTTGATGGTTTCCAGACCGTCGAGCACGTCCAGCTTGGTCAGGCAGATGCCCGAGATGCTGTTGATTTCGATGGCGCGACGCAGGATCACGGCATCGAACCAGCCGCAGCGACGCGCACGGCCGGTGGTCGAACCGAACTCGTGACCACGCTTGGCCAGGAACGCACCGATGTCGTCGAACAGTTCGGTCGGGAAAGGACCGGAACCGACGCGAGTGGTGTAGGCCTTGGTGATGCCCAGAATGTAATCCAGGTACAGCGGACCAAAACCGGAACCGGTGGCGATGCCGCCGGCGGTGGTGTTGGAGCTGGTCACGTACGGGTAAGTACCGTGGTCGATGTCCAGCAACGAACCCTGGGCACCTTCGAACATGATGTCTTTGCCGTCACGACGGAATTCGTGCAGGGCGGCAGTGACGTCGAGCATCAGCGGCTTGAGCAGGTCGGCGTATTCCATGCACTCGTCGAGTGTTTTCTGGAAGTCGATGGCCGGCTCTTTGTAGTAATTGACCAGCTGGAAGTTGTGGTAGTCCAGCAACTCGCCCAGCTTGGCGGCGAAACGCTCGCGATGGAACAGGTCACCGATGCGCAGACCGCGACGGGCAACCTTGTCTTCGTAAGCCGGGCCGATGCCGCGACCGGTGGTACCGATCTTCAGTTCGCCACGAGCTTTCTCGCGCGCCTGGTCCAGCGCGACGTGGTAAGACAGGATCAGCGGGCAGGACGGGCTGATGCGCAGGCGCTCGCGAACCGGAATGCCCTTCTCTTCGAGCTTGGTGATTTCACGCATGAGCGCGTCGGGTGCGACCACGACACCGTTACCGATCAGGCACTGCACGCCTTCACGCAGCACACCGGACGGAATCAGGTGCAATACGGTCTTTTCACCGTCGATCACCAGCGTGTGGCCAGCGTTGTGGCCACCTTGGTAACGCACTACGGCGGTAGCATGTTCGGTCAGCAGATCAACGATCTTGCCTTTGCCCTCATCACCCCATTGGGTGCCCAGGACTACGACATTCTTACCCATAACACTTGTCCTCATTCACGCAAACTTGGTACCGGCGGCGCCGGCAGGAATAACTCAGGCCAGCGGCAATACTTGCCAGTGCTCGCCCTGCTGGATCAATTGCCGGTCGCAGCCAGCTTCTCGCGCGGCGCTCACCTGCTGCCCAGGCAAGGCCTGGACCACACGCTGCCCGTCTTTGCGCAACTGGCAGACCTGCTGCCAGAGCGTCGAATCGGTACTGTCCGGCACCCAGATACCGCCGGACGGCAGTTCGATTTCAGCCTGCCCCAGAGTCACCAGGGTTTTCAGGTCGGTGGAAAAGCCCGTCGCCGGGCGGGCGCGACCGAAGTCTGCGCCGATGTCATCGTAACGACCGCCCTGCGCGATGGATTCGCCGACGCCCGGTACGAACGCTGCGAACACCACACCGGTGTGGTAGTGGTAGCCGCGCAACTCGCCGAGGTCGAAATACAACGGCAGCTCCGGGAAACGTGCCGTCAGGCGCTCGGCCACCACCAGCAAGTCGTCCAGGGCCGCCAGCACTGGCGCAGGCGCTGCAGCCAGACGCTCGCGCGCGGCTGTCAGCACTTCGCGGCCACCGCACAGGTCAACCAGCGCCTGCAGCATGGTCGCCAGGTCAGCCGGCAGGCCGGCAGTCAATGTCACGACCTCATCGATGGCCTTGCGCTGCAGCGCATCGAACAGCAGCTGCTCGACCTCACCGGACAAACCGGCCGCACGCGCCAGACCACGATAGATGCCGACGTGCCCCAGGTCCATGTGCACATCCGGCACTTCGGCCAGTTGCAGCATGCCCAGCATCAGGCTGATGACTTCAACGTCACTGCTTGTACTGGCATCGCCATACAACTCGGCGCCCAACTGGATCGGGCTACGCGAATTGGACAACGCCCGCGGCTTGGCGTGCAGCACGCTGCCGGCATAGCACAAACGGGTCGGCCCTTCGCGCTTGAGGGTATGGGCGTCGATGCGCGCCACCTGCGGCGTGATGTCGGCCCGAAAGCCCATCTGCCGACCCGATTGCGGATCGATCACTTTGAAGGTGCGCAGGTCCAGGTCGGAACCTGCGCCGATCAGCAGCGACTCCAGGTATTCGATATGCGGAGTGACGACGAATTCATAGCCCCAGCTCTGGAACAGATCCAACACCCGACGCCGCGCGACTTCGATACGCGCAGCTTCCGGTGGCAGTACTTCTTCGATGCCATCTGGTAGCAGCCAGCGGTCAACCGTTGCCATTAAGCCATTCCCCTTTGTGCGGGCGGCAAGCCGTGCGGCAAGCCTTGAGTAAAGCAGAGAGCAGGAGCCATACGACGGGCACGACAAATACCCGAGAACAGGCCTCGGACCACTCTCCTCGAAAAATCCTGCCGCATACCCACAGGGTTGCGACCAATCAATCGTGCAGACGCAAAAAAGCCGGGAAATTCCCGGCTGCCGCATCATACACACGTTTTTGCATCCGATCACCCCACCGGACGGTTTTGCCGCCCAGCGGGGTGATTCAGATCAAGGCTTGACCTTTTCCAGGTAGCGGAAAAACTCGCTTTTCGGGTCCAGCACCAGCACGTCGTTCTTGCTCGAGAAGCTTTCGCGGTAAGCCATCAGGCTGCGATAGAACGAGTAGAACTCCTGATCCTGGCCGTAAGCCTTGGAGTAGATCGCAGCGGCCTGGGCATCACCCTCACCACGCGCCTCTTCAGACTCGCGATAGGCTTCAGCCAGCAGTACACGGCGCTGACGGTCAGCATCGGCACGGATGCCTTCAGCCAGCTCGTTACCCTTGGCGCGGTGCTCACGAGCCTCACGCTCACGCTCGGTGCTCATACGCTCGAACACGCTGCGGTTGACTTCCTTGGGCAGGTCGATGGCCTTGACGCGCACATCGATGACTTCGATACCCAGCTCTTTCTCCGCCATGCGGTTGAGGGAGCCGGTGATATCAGCCATCAGTGCGTCACGCTCGCCCGACACGACTTCGTGCAGGGTGCGCTTGCCGAACTGGTCACGCAGGCCCGATTCCAGACGACGCGACAGGCGCTCGTCGGCAATCTGCTTGAGACCCGAGGTCGCGGTGTAGAAACGCTCGGCGTCCTTGACCCGCCACTTGGCGTAGGCATCGACCATCACGGCTTTCTTTTCCAGGGTCAGGAACCGCTGGGTCGGCGCATCCAGCGTCAGCAGGCGGGCGTCGAAACGGCGCACCTGGTTGACGTAAGGCACCTTCACATGCAGACCCGGCTGGACATCGGCCTGAACAACACGACCAAATTGCAGCAGTACGGCACGCTCGGTCTGCGACACGATGTAGAAGCTGTTCCAGGCGACGATCGCCAGCACCACGCCCACGATGAGTGCGAACAGTGATTTATTGCTCATCAGCGGCTCTCCCTGGTACGCGTCTCACGCTGCTGGATCTCGGTCGCCCGGGTGCCGGCATCGGAGTTCGCGGAAGACGAACTACCGGTCGCAGGCGACGCGGTGTTGTTGCCGCTGCGGGTGTTGTCGATCATCTTGTCCAGCGGCAGGTAAAGCAGGTTGTTCTGCCCCTTGTCGCCGCTCACCAGCACTTTGCTGGTATTGCTGTAGACCTGCTGCATGGTTTCCAGATACAGACGCTCGCGAGTGATTTCCGGTGCCTTGCGGTATTCGGAAACCAGCTTGGTGAAGCGGTCGGCCTCACCCTTGGCGCGGGAGATCACTTCATCGCGATATCCGTTGGCGTCTTCGATGATGCGCTGTGCCTGACCACGGGCTTCGGGGATCACGCCATTGGCGTAGCCTTCGGCCTGGTTGCGCGAACGCTGCTCGTCTTCACGGGCGCGGATCACGTCGTCGAACGCTTCCTGCACTTCACGCGGGGCTGCCGCGCTCTGCACGTTGACCTGGGTGATGGTGATACCGGTGCGATAAGTGTCGAGGAAGCGCTGCAGGCGCTCCTTGATTTCGCTGGCCATCAGTTCACGGCCTTCGGTCAGGACCTGGTCCATCGCCGTGGAACCCACGACATGACGCAACGCACTTTCAGTGGCGTGCTGCAGGCTGATTTCAGGCTGGTCGACGTTGAGCACGAAGTCCTGGAGGTTGGAAATCCGGTATTGCACGGTCAGCGGCACTTCGACGATGTTTTCGTCTTCGGTCAGCATCTGACCTTGCTTGCTGTAGGCGCGCTCGCGGGTGACGTTTTCCATGTACTTGCGATCGAACGGCGGGAAATAGATGTTCAGGCCCGGCCCTACGGTTTCGTAGTACTTGCCGAACCGCAGGACGACAGCCTGCTCCTGTTCATCCACAACATAGATGGCGTTGTACAGCCAGAAGGCCAGGACCACGAACAGGCCGATGCCGAGCAAGCCGAAACCGCCGCCTCTGTTCGAGCCGCCGCCACCGCTGCCACTGCCATCGCCACCACGTTTCTTACCACCACCGAGCAACCCCTTCAGGCTGTCCTGCAGCTTGCGGAAGGCTTCGTCGAGATCCGGCGGCCCCTTGCGGTCGCCACCACGACGGTTGCCACCCCAGGGATCCTGATTATTCGAGTTGCCACCCGGCTCATTCCAAGCCATAGCGCTCTCCATCTGATAAAGCAAAGACGCGCCCTCGGCGCGCCGCCCCATGCTACAGAATGCCCGGGAAAGCCGTGTAATCGCTTTCCCGGGCTTTTATTGCAAAGTGTGTTGTTCAATAAATTCCAGCGGCTGCAATCCTTCGCGACTCACCAGTCGATTGAGTTCGACACGCGGCAAGCGAACGGCCAGCAGGCTCGACCCTTCATCGTCGTGCTCTTCGCTTTGCACGGCGCCCAGTTCAAAAAACCGTGCCCGCAAACGCGAAAGCCCCTGCGGCAAGCGCAAGGTGGCAACGAAAAGATCCTCGCCCAGCAACTCGGCAATAGCCTGCTTAAGCAGCCCAAGACCGCGACCATCGCGTGCCGACAACCATACACGCTCGGGCTTGCCCTCGGCATTGCGCTGGATATGCGGCTCGACGCCCTCAACCAGATCGAGTTTGTTATACACCTCAAGGATCGGCAAGCCCTCGGCACCGATCTCGCCCAGCACCGCCATGACCTGCTCGATCTGCGCCATGCGCTCGGGCTCATGGGAGTCGATCACATGCAGCAGCAGATCGGAGTTGCTCGATTCTTCAAGGGTCGCCCGAAAGGCCTCTACCAGCTTGTGCGGCAGATGCCGGATGAAACCTACGGTGTCGGCCAGCACGATCGGCCCCAGGTCGTCGAGTTGCAGACGGCGCAGGGTCGGGTCGAGGGTTGCGAACAACTGATCGGCGGCGTAGACATCCGAGTCGGTGACGGCATTGAACAGCGTCGACTTGCCGGCGTTGGTGTAACCCACCAGCGAGACCGACGGGATGTCTGCGCGCTTGCGCCCGCGCCGCGCCTGATCACGCTGGCTGCGCACCTTCTCCAGCCGGCCCTTGATCTGCCGCAGGCGAACCCGCAGCAGACGACGGTCGGTTTCGAGCTGGGTTTCACCCGGACCACGCAGGCCGATACCGCCCTTCTGGCGCTCAAGGTGAGTCCAGCCGCGAACCAGACGCGTACTCATGTGCTCAAGCTGGGCCAGTTCGACCTGCAGCTTGCCTTCATGGGTACGGGCGCGTTGGGCAAAGATATCGAGGATCAGCCCGGTGCGGTCGAGCACCCGGCATTCGAAGACACGTTCGAGGTTACGCTCCTGGCTGGGCGTAAGGGTGTGATTGAAAATCACGAGATCGACATGACCGGATTTGATCTGGTCGCGAAGCTCCTCGACCTTACCGCTTCCGATCAGGTATTTGGCCGATGGCCGATGACGCGGCACGTTGATAAACGCGACGGTATCGGCACCTGCCGAGAGAGCCAGCTCCTGAAACTCCTGCGGATCTTCACGCGCCTCAGGGTCTTGACCTTCCAGATGAACGAGGATCGCCCGCTCACCACCGCTGTGGCGCTCAAAGAACAAGGCAGGCTCCTATCAGGCGTTACCGGGCTCGGAATCACCGGCTTCGGTTTCCGAAGCGCTTGGCAGACGGATTGGACGAACCGGCACCACGGTGGAAATAGCGTGTTTGTAGACCATCTGGCTGACAGTGTTTTTCAGCAGAATGACGAACTGATCGAACGACTCGATCGTACCTTGCAGCTTGATACCGTTGACCAGATAGATCGAGACGCCGACCTTCTCTTTACGCAGGGTATTCAAGTAAGGGTCTTGTAGCGAATGCCCTTTTGACATGTGCCGCACTCCTTTAAGGATCAATAATGATAAAAACGAATTCGATAGGCTTGGGCCGCCACCCCCCAAGGATAGACGGCAATTGCAAGGACTCAGCTCAATATGGAGACCGATCCCAGGTATTTCAAGGCGCGTGGCAGATTGTCGCGATCCAGGCTGTCAAGCCAGTGCAGATTTTCCCAGCTGCGTAGCCAGGTAAACTGCCGCTTGGCCAGTTGGCGCGTGGCAATGATGCCCCTCTCCTGCATTTCTTCACGTGTCAGCTTTCCATCCAGATGATCCCAGACCTGGCGATAACCAACGGCTCTTATAGAGGGCAGCCCTGCATGCAGGTCAGTCCTTGAGCGCAATGCCAGTACTTCATCCAGAAATCCCTGTTCCAGCATTTGCACAAAACGTAATGCGATTCGGTCATGCAAGACCTTGCGATCAGCCGGTGCTATCGCGAGGTTGGCGACAGTATAGGGCAATTGCCCCTGTCCCGATGCTGATCCATCGGCACTTTGCGCAATTTGTTGCTCGTGATGCGCAGTCATGCTCATTCCACTGACCCGATACACCTCAAGCGCCCGGATCAGACGCTGCGGGTCGTTGGGATGGATGCGTGCAGCGGACACCGGGTCAACCGCTGCCAACTGATCATGCAATGCCTGCCAGCCATGCGCCTTTGCCTCGGCTTCGAGCCGGGCCCGGACCTCGGCATCGGCGGATGGCATGTTGGCCAGGCCCTCCAGTAGAGCCTTGAAATACAACATAGTGCCGCCGACCAGCAAAGGAATGTTGCCGCGTGCGGTTATTTGCGCCATGGCCTCCAGTGCATCGCGACGAAAATCGGCCGCCGAGTAGCTCTGCGCCGGGTCGAGAATGTCGATCAACCGGTGCGGATACTGTGCCAGTTGCTCTTTCGAAGGCTTGGCGGTGCCGATGTCCATGCCGCGATAGACCAGCGCCGAATCGACGCTGATCAGCTCGCAAGGCAGGACTTTGGTCAGTTCGATGGCCAGGTCGGTCTTGCCTGCGGCGGTTGGCCCCATGAGAAAGATGGCCGGAGGTAAAGCGTTCATTCAACGACCGCGCAGGAAGAGTGTGTCCAGATCATCAAGACCCATCTGGGTCCAGGTGGGCCGTCCGTGGTTGCATTGGCCACTGCGCTCGGTGTGTTCCATGTCGCGCAGCAAGGCGTTCATTTCCGGGATGGCCAGGCGCCGGTTGGCACGCACAGCGCCGTGGCAGGCCATGGTGCCGAGCAGCTCGTTCAGGTGCGCCTGCACCCGGTCGCTGGTGCCGTATTCCATCAGGTCGCCCAGCACATCGCTGACCAGCCGGTTGGCTTCGGCCTGCTTGAGCAGCGCCGGAATCTGCCGGATCACCAGGGTTTCCGGGCCCAGGCGATGCAGCTCGAAGCCCAGTTGCCGGAAGGTTTCCAGATGCTCTTCGGCACAATCGGCTTCGCGCTGGCTGACCGCCAGCGATTCGGGCACCAGCAGCGGCTGGCCGCTCAGGCCTTCCTGGGCCATCGCCACCTTGAGGCGCTCGTACATGATCCGCTCGTGAGCGGCATGCATGTCGACCACCACCAGGCCATGGGCGTTTTCAGCGAGGATGTAAATCCCCTTGAGCTGCGCCAGGGCGTAGCCCAGCGGCGGGACATCGCCACCGGACTCCGGCAGCGCGGCAGGCGCCTGCGCGGAGGTTGCGCCTGGCAGCGGCGAAAAGAATTCACGGTAGACGTTTTGCGTTTCAGCCGTCGGCAGCCCGGAGGTCGGGCGCGGGGTGTATTGATAGCCCGCCCCGGCTCCCGAACCAGGGGCCGAACCTGCACCGCCCGCATAAGCCGAGCCTTGCGGACGCTCCAGCGTATGGGCTGCCAGGGTCATTTCACCCTGCGGGCCGAATTCACCGGCCGCAACACCGGTAGGCCGCGGCGCCTCGGGCTCGGCCTGGGTGTCGGCCAGATGATCCTGCGGGCGCACATCACCCAGCGCACGGTGCAAGGTGCCATAAAGAAAGTCGTGCACCATGCGCCCGTCACGAAAGCGCACTTCATGCTTGGTCGGGTGGACATTGACGTCCACAGCGGCCGGATCGACCTCCAGAAACAACACGAAGGTCGGGTGACGACCGTTGAACAGCACATCGCGGTACGCCTGACGCACGGCGTGGGCGACCAGCTTGTCGCGCACCGCACGGCCGTTGACGAAGAAATACTGCAAGTCGGCCTGGCTACGGGAAAACGTCGGCAGACCGACCCAACCCCACAGGTGCAAGCCATTGCGCTCGATATCGATCGGCAGCGCCTGCTCCAGAAAGCCCGGCCCGCAAATCACCCCGACGCGCCGCGCCCGGGCGTTTTCGTCATGGGCTTCGTGCAGGCTCAACACGCTTTTGCCGTTGTGACGCAGGTGAAAGCCGACATCGAAACGCGCCAGCGCCATGCGCTTGATGACTTCTTGCAGGTGATCGAATTCGGTCTTCTCGGCCTTGAGAAACTTGCGCCGGGCCGGCGTATTGAAGAACAGGTCGCGCACTTCAACCGACGTGCCGACCGGATGCGCCGAAGGCTGGACCCGCGAATTCATTTCACGGCCTTCGGTCTCGACCTGCCAGGCCTGATCGGCGCCTTGGGTGCGAGAGGTCAGGGTCAGGCGCGACACCGAACTGATCGACGCCAGTGCCTCACCGCGAAAGCCCAGGCTCATGACCCGCTCCAGGTCCTCTAGCTCACGAATCTTGCTGGTTGCGTGACGGGCCAGGGCCAGCGGCAGGTCATCGGCCGCAATGCCGCGCCCGTCATCACGCACCTTGAGCAATTTGACACCGGCCTGCTCGACATCCACATCGATGCGCCGGGCACCGGAGTCGAGGCTGTTTTCCAGCAGTTCCTTGATCACCGACGCCGGGCGCTCGACCACCTCGCCAGCGGCGATCTGGTTGGCCAGCCGCGGGCTGAGCAACTGGATACGCGCCGCCTCGGTTGCGCTGTCACTTTCTTCGACAGGCACACTGTCGGCAAGCAGATCGGTCATGGCTGGGCAGCAACCTCGGAGCTGGGAATACGCAGGTCCTGGCCGACGCGCAGCTCATCGGTCTTCAGCGAATTGGCGCTGCGCAGGGTGGCGACGCTCATGTCATAGCGTGCCGCAACCATGGCCAGGGTTTCGCCGGAGGTTACGACATGGTTGCGCGGGCCTTGGGCCAGCTTGCCGTTGTCGCGCAGCCAGGCGATGTACGTGCCTTGGGGCGGGTTCTGCTGGAAGAACTGCTTGACGCCCGTGTTGATCGAGCGCGCCAGCGCCTGCTGGTGCGACGCCGAGGTCAGTTTGTTGGCCTCGTTGGCGTTGGAGATAAAGCCGGTCTCGACCAGAATCGACGGAATGTCCGGCGACTTGAGCACCATGAAGCCGGCCTGCTCGACCCGCGACTTGTGCAGCGAGGTCACCCGGCCGATGCTGCTCAATACCTTCTGGCCCACGTTAAGGCTCGACGACAGCGAAGCGGTCATCGACAGGTCCAGCAGCACGCCCGCCAGCATGCGGTCTTTGTCGTCCAGGCTGACCGCGCCGGCCCCGCCGATCAGGTCGGAGCGGTTTTCGCTGTCGGCCAGCCAGCGCGCGGTTTCAGACGTCGCACCACGGTCCGACAAGGCGAACACCGAAGCACCGAATGCGGCTTTGGACGGCGCGGCATCGGCATGAATCGACACGAACAGGTCAGCCCCCTTGGCGCGGGCAATCTCGGTACGTTTGCGCAGCGGAATGAAGTAATCGCCGGTGCGGGTCAGTTCGGCGCGATAGCCTTTTTCGGCGTTGACCTGGCGCTGCAACTCTTTGGCGATGGACAACACCACGTGTTTTTCTATCTGCCCCTTGCCGCCCGAAGCGCCAGGGTCTTCGCCGCCGTGACCGGCGTCGATCACCACCACGATGTCACGCTTGCCGCTAGGCAGCGGGGTCAGCTTGATCTCCGGCTTGGCCGGGCTGATCGGCACCGCCGGCGCCGTCGCTACCGTGGTTTCAGGCAGGGTCGGCGCCGGATTGGCATCGGCGGCGTCATCGAACAGGTCGACCACCAGACGGTTGCCGTACTGCTGGTTGGGCGCCAGGGTAAAGCTCTTGGGGGTCACCGCCTTTTTCAGGTCGATGACCACGCGCAGGTCCGTCGGCGTACGCTGCGCCGAACGCATGCTGGTGATCGGCGTATTGGCCGTGGCGATATTCAACGGCCCGCCCAGCGTGGCGCCATTGATATCGATCACCAGCCGGTCCGGCGAAGTCAACGTGAAGACGCTGTGCTGCACCGGCCCGGTCAGGTCGAACACCAGACGGGTGTTATCCGGTGCACGCCACAGGCGAACACTGCGTACCTGGGTGGCCGCCGCCCATACATCCACGGCGAGGGCCATCAACAGCAAACCAAGCACCGCCAGCGGCGCGCGCATGCGCATACTTTTCCCCATATCTATTGGCATTTCTAATTGAGTTCCGTGGCCAGAGCCGTGCACCAGCCCTCGCCACGCGAGCCTTGCGGGCTCAGGGTCACAGCGCGACCCTGGCCTTGGTGCCTAATGGTAATGGTCAGGTCGGGCTTTGGCAAAAAGCCTGCACCCAGTGCCGGCCATTCGATCAGGCACACCGCATCGCTGTCGAAGTAATCGCGGATGCCCATGAACTCAAGTTCTTCGGGGTCGACCAGCCGATACAGGTCGAAGTGAAAGACCCGCAACGCACCGATTTCATAGGGCTCGACCAAGGTAAAGGTCGGGCTTTTCACCGCGCCCTGATGCCCCAGGCTGCGGATCATACCGCGTGACAAGGTGGTCTTGCCTGCCCCCAGATCCCCCTCGAGAAAAATCACGCCCTTGGCGCCGACACACTGCGCAAGCTGCGCACCCAAGGCCGTCATGGCGTCTTCGCCATTCACCTGCAGGGTTATTTCAGACACGGTTGATGCTCCTCCAACAAGCGACGAATAACAGCGACAAGGTCACTGGCAAGCAGGCCGCGGCCCGCCTGACCTGACTCTTCACCGGCCCTGGCATGCAGCCAGACACCCAGACAGGCCGCCTCGAACGGCGCCATGTGCTGGGCCAGCAATGCGCCGATCAAGCCGGCCAGCACATCGCCCAGCCCGGCACTGGCCATGGCCGGATGGCCACGATCACACAGGGCCAGACGCCCTTCAGGATCGGCGATCAGACTGCCGTTGCCCTTTAATACACACACAACCTGATACTTTTTCGCCAGTGCCCGCGCGGCGGCGGGTCGATCGGCCTGGACCTCAGCGGTTTCGATGCCCAGCAAGCGCGCGGCCTCGCCAGGGTGCGGAGTGATCACGCCTTTGTGCGGGATACTGGCCTGGCCGACGGCGAGCATGTTAAGCGCATCGGCATCCCAGACCTGCGTCTTGTTGCTACTGGCTGCCGCCGATAACAGGCTACGCCCCCAACTGCCCTGTCCCAGTCCCGGCCCGACCACCAGCACGCTGGCCGCATCAATCAGGCCCATCAATTGATTGGCCGAACTTACCCCGGCACTCATCACCTCGGGCATGCGCACCAGCGCTGCCGGCACATGCTCGGGGCGAGTCGCCAGGGTCAGCATGCCGGCGCCGCTGCGCAGGGCACTCTCGGCGCTCAACAACGCGGCACCGCCGAAACCGTGGTCGCCACCGATCACCAGCACCCGGCCGTATTGGCCCTTATGCGCAGTAAGCGGGCGTGGCGCCAGCGGCGGCAGGTTAAAGCTGTCCAGGCGCGTGGCGCTGACAGGCACATCAGCGATTGATTGCGGGTCCGCCTGCAGATCATCGAATACCAGGTGCCCGACCAGATCCGGCGCCTCGGCGGTAAACAGGCCAAGCTTGAGGCCGATAAACGTCACCGTCAGGTCGGCGCGCACCGCGCAGCCCAATACCCGCCCGGTGTCGGCACACAGGCCCGAGGGAATATCGACAGCGGCCACCGGCAGGTGGGCGGCATTGATCGCTTCGATAGCGCTTTTGTAGGGTTCGCGCACGTCACCGGCCAGCCCGGTGCCGAGCAGCGCATCAAGCACTATGCCGACCAGCGGCTGGCCGAGCCACTGCACGATCTCGACGCCCAGGGCCTGCGCCTCGGCATGAGCGGCCGCCGCATCGCCGCGCAGGGCCGCCGGATCACCGACCGCCAGCACTCGCACCGACCAGCCGGCCTTGTGCGCCAGCCCGGCGACCAGATAGCCGTCGCCAGCATTGTTGCCATGCCCGGCCAGCACGCTCAGGACGGCCGGATCAGACCAGCGCCGGCGCATCGCGCGCCAGGTGGCGTGGGCGGCGCGCTGCATCAGTTCCAGCCCCGGCGTACCGGCATTGATCAGCCGCGCATCGAGGTCGCGCACCTGTGCGGCGCTGTACAGCGCGTCGGGTAAATGGGCTTGAGTGTCTGGCATGCGCTTATGGACTCCAATGTCTGGCAGAATTATACGCACCTTGGCCCTGGTTTCTCCTTTCGCATGCCCGCTACTACTGCACACCTGACCGACGACGATCTTGCCGCCCTTGCCCAGTCGATCAAGACCTGGGGCCGTGAACTGGGCTTTCAGCAAGTCGGCATCAGCGGGCTGGCGCTGGATGAGCACGAACAGCACTTGCAGCGCTGGCTCGACGCGGGCTACCACGGCGAGATGGACTATATGGCCGCTCACGGCAGCAAACGTTCCCATCCCGAGCAACTGGTGCCCGGCACCTTGCGCGTGGTGTCGCTGCGCATGGACTATCTGCCGGGCGACACCGAGATGAACCAGCGGCTTGGCGAGCCGGAAAAAGCCTATGTGTCGCGCTACGCCCTGGGCCGCGATTACCACAAGCTGGTGCGCAAGCGCCTGCAACAACTGGCCGAGCGCATTCAGCAGGACATCGGGCCATTCGGCTTTCGCGCCTTCGTCGACAGCGCGCCGGTGCTGGAGAAGGCCATTGCCGAACAGGCCGGTCTAGGCTGGATCGGCAAGAACACCCTGGTGCTCAACCGCAAGGCCGGCAGCTTCTTTTTTCTGGGCGAACTGTTCGTCGACATGCCTTTGCCGGTCGACGCGCCGCATGCCAGCGAACACTGCGGACGCTGCACCGCCTGCCTGGACATCTGCCCGACCAACGCTTTCGTCGGCCCTTATGTGCTGGATGCGCGGCGCTGCATTTCGTACCTGACCATCGAACTCAAGACCGCCATTCCGGAGGAACTGAGGCCGCTGATCGGCAACCGGGTGTTCGGCTGCGACGACTGCCAGATCGTCTGCCCCTGGAACCGCTTCGCCAAGCCGACCGAGCAAAGCGACTTTCAGCCGCGCCACAACCTGGACAATGCAGGCCTGGCCGAATTGTTCATGTGGGACGAAGAACGCTTTCTGTCCAGCACCGAAGGTTCGCCACTGCGCCGCGCCGGTTACGAACGCTGGCTACGCAACCTCGCCGTCGGCCTGGGCAACGCGCCTTCGACTATAAGCGTGCTGCAAGCCCTTGAAGCGCGCCGCGACTATCCCTCCGAAATGGTCAGAGAACACGTGGAGTGGGCTATCGGGCAGCACGCCAGCAGGAGCGCGCTTGCTGGAATGCCGGACCACCTCGACCGGCTGCGTTAGCAGTCGTAAATGTGTGGCGTTTCCGAGATTTTGCGAGCGCTAGCGCACTCGGTCGCGGGCAAGCGCGCTCCTACTAATGATCATCCTTATAAACAAACTTGGGCATTTCCCATTTGAAGCGGATGGCCAATAAACGCAGCAGCAGCCCGCCCGACAAGGTGATCAGAATCGCCTGCTCGCTCGGCACGTTGAAGTAGCCGCATAACAGAAAACACCACGCCGCCAGAAACGAGACGCTGGCGTACAGTTCGCGGCGGAAGATCAGCGGGATATCGTTACAGAAAATATCGCGCAGGATGCCGCCAAAGACGCCGGTGATCACGCCGCACACCGAGGCGATCAACATGCCGTGGCCGGCTTCCAGTGCGGTCATGCAGCCGATCAGCGTGAACGCCACCAGCCCCAGGGCATCGAGCACCAGAAACAGCGAGCGCAAATGACGCATCAAGGGCGCGATAAAGATGGTCACCAGCGCCGCCACGCTGGTCAGCACCAAGTATTCCGGGTGTTTGACCCAGGTCAGCGGGTAATGGCCGATCAGCACGTCGCGCACCGAGCCGCCACCCAGCGCGGTGACACAGGCAATCAGCACCACGCCGAACCAGTCCATGCCGCGACGCCCGGCAGACAGTGCGCCGGTCATGGCCTCGGCAGTGATGGCAATCAGATAAAGCATCAACAACATGGCGGCAGTCCCGGCGACAAAGCCGCGCAGTCTACCCAGCCGCCCGGCGCACTGAAAGGGTGCAGCGATGTTTATTCGCTGCACCTGTGAACCCGTTCGCCTCTGTAAACCCGGCGGCTACTTGATGAAGTGTTCGCGATAGAAACGCAGCTCGGCGATGGATTCGCGAATGTCGTCCAGTGCCAGGTGGGTGCTGCCTTTCTTGAACTTGAGCTCCGGCGACCAGCGCGCGGCCAGTTCCTTGAGCGTCGAGACATCCAGATTGCGGTAGTGGAAGTAGTTTTCCAGGCCTTTCATGTGCCGGTACAGAAAGCGGCGGTCCTGGCAGATGCTGTTGCCGCAGATCGGCGAACTGCGCTCCGGCACCCATTGCTTGATGAAGTCCAGGGTCAGGGCTTCGGCCTGGTCGTTACTGATCGTGCTCTCGCGCACCCGCTGGGTCAGACCGGAACCGCCGTGCTGGCGAGTGTTCCATTCATCCATGCCGGCGAGGATTTCATCGCTCTGGTGGATGGCGATCACCGGGCCTTCGGCCAGGGTGTTGAGCTCGCTGTCGGTAATGATGGTGGCCATCTCGATGATGACGTCATGGTCGGGATCGAGACCGGTCATTTCCAGGTCGATCCAGATCAGGTTGCTCTTGCTCTGCATGTTTGGGCTCCTCAGCGTAGGCGCGCAGTTTAGCCTAGCCCGGCGTGCTAGTATCGGCCCCTTGCATCCCAAGCTGTTCATTTTTGCGGGCCGAACGCAGCCACACGGCGCGGTTCGGGCCTCACACATCGGAAGTATCCATGGCCAAACGCCAACTCAATCGCCGCCAGAACTGGCGCATCGAAAAGATCCAGGGCGAGCGCGCCGCTCGCGCCGCCAAACGGGAATCCCAGGCGGTCGAAATCCTCGAAGGGGGCGATCTGGGCCCTGAACAGGTCGGCCTGGTGATTGCCCACTTCGGCGTTCAGGTCGAAGTCGAAGCGCAGGAAGGCGAGCAACAGGGTCAGACCTACCGCTGCCACCTGCGCGCCAACCTGCCGGCGCTGGTCACCGGCGACCAGGTGGTGTGGCGAGCCGGCAACCAGGGCATCGGCGTCATCGTTGCGCAATTGCCGCGCAGCACCGAGCTGTGCCGGCCCGATTCACGCGGCCAGCTCAAGCCGGTGGCGGCCAACGTCGACCTGATCGTGATTGTCTTCGCGCCGATGCCCGAGCCGCACGCCAACCTGATCGACCGCTATCTGGTGGCCGCCGAGCATGCCGGCATTCATCCGCTGCTGCTGCTCAACAAGGCCGACCTGATCAACGAGCAGAACTCGGTCTTCCTCAACGAGCTGCTGTCGGTGTATCGCGGCCTGGGCTATCCGGTGCTGGAAGTGTCCGCCCATCAAGGCGACGGCATGCAGCAACTCGAAGAGCGCCTGAACGGGCAGGTCAGCGTATTTGTCGGCCAGTCCGGTGTGGGTAAATCTTCGCTGGTCAACAGCCTGCTGCCGGAAGTCGGCACCCGGGTCGGGCCGCTGTCGGAGTTTTCCGGGCAAGGCACGCACACCACGACCACCGCACGCCTGTTCCATTTCCCTAATGGCGGCGAGCTGATCGACTCACCGGGCATCCGCGAATTCGGCCTGGTGCATGTCAGCCGTCACGATGTCGAAGCGGGTTTCATCGAGTTCAACAACCTGATCGGCACCTGCCGCTTTCGCGATTGCAAGCATGATCGCGAGCCGGGCTGTGCGCTGCTCAAGGGACTGGAAGAGGGTCGTATTTCAGCGCAGCGGATGCACAGCTACCGTTCGATTCTGGCCAGCCTGCCGCAAGAAGAATATTGATCGCAGGACCGGCGCCCGGCCGGTCCTTTACAACCGTTATTGACCCGGTGCCCGTGCGTTGCCCTGCTCGAACAGGTTCAGCCGCTGGCGAACCTCATGCGGCTGGGCGCCGGCCTGCGGGTCGACCGGCGCAGCGTTCGAGGCACCCGGCGGCGCCGGTGTTGCAGGCGCAGCCGGCGTACCTGCAGGCGCGGTACCGGTTCCCTGATCGCCGTCGATAAGCTGCTGGGCCTTTTTGGTCAGCACCACGATGTCGATGCGGCGGTTGATCGGGTTCTGCGGCTGATTACGGTCATACAAGGCCGAAGAGGCATAACCCACCACCCGCGCCACTTGCGCTTCCGGATAGCTGCCCGCCACCAGCGCCCGACGTGCAGCGTTGGCACGGTTGGACGACAGCTCCCAGTTGCCGAATTCGCCACTGCCGACAAAAGGCTTGGCATCGGTGTGACCACTGACGCTGATCTTGTTCGGCACATCCTTGATGGTGTCGGCCAGGGCCAGCAGGATGTCTTCGAAATACGGCTTGAGCCGCGCACTGCCGGAGTCGAACATCGGCCGGTTGTCGGCATCCACAATCTGGATACGCAAGCCGTCCTGGGTAATTTCAAGCAGGATCTGGTCCTTGAATTTCTGCAGTTGCGGGCTTTGTTCGACCTTGTTCTGCAGTTCTTGCAGGAGCATCTCAAGACGCTCTTTCTCGACCTGATCGGCCTTGGCCTCGGCGTCGTCGGACTCGATCGGCACGGTGTCCGGGCTTGGGGTACTTTTGATCTCGGGGTTCAGCGAGCGGTCCGGGGCCATTTCCGGCGAGCCGCCCAGGTCAATCACGTACGGCGAGCCACTGTCGCTGAAGCCGACCGGGTCCTTGAAATAGCCGGCAATCGCCACCAGCTCTTCCGGGGTGGCGGCCGACATCAGCCACAGCACCAGGAAGAACGCCATCATCGCCGTCGCAAAGTCGGCAAAGGCGATTTTCCAGGCGCCGCCGTGGTGTCCACCACCGAAGCGCTTGACCCGCTTGACGATTATCGGCTGATTATTTTCCATGGCTTAACGACCGCGTACAGCTTGTTCCAGCTCGCTGAAGCTGGGGCGATGTGCCGGGTACAGAACCTTGCGGCCGAACTCGACGGCCAGTGAAGGCGGCATGCCGGAAGCAGAGGCCACCAGCGACGCCTTGATGCATTCGTAGACGTTCATTTCTTCCTTGGCATCGTGTGCCAGGGAAGTGGCCAGCGGGCCGAAGAAGCCGTAGGCCGCCAGAATACCGAAGAAGGTACCGACCAGCGCCGCACCCACGTGCTGACCGATCGCGGCCTTGTCGCCGGAACCCAGCGAGGCCATGGTCACCACGATACCGAGTACCGCCGCGACGATACCGAAGCCGGGCATGCCGTCGGCGATCCCGGTCACTGCATGGGAAGGATGCTCGAGCTCTTCCTTCATGCTCAGCAATTCCATGTCGAACAGGCCTTCAAGCTCGTGCGGGGCCATGTTGCCGGAGGACATGATGCGCAGGTAATCGCAGATGTAGGCCGTCATGCGGTCATCTTTGAGAACACCTGGGTATTTGGCAAAGATCGGGCTGGACGCCGGCTCTTCAATGTCACCTTCGATGGCCATCATGCCTTCGCGGCGACTCTTGTTGAGGATCTCGTAGATCAGCCCCAGCACTTCAAGGTAATAGGCATGGGTAAAGCGCGTACTGAACATCTTCAGCGACTTTTTAAACACATGCATGGTCATATGACCCGGGTTGGCCTGCAAGAAGGCACCCAGTGCCGCGCCCCCGATGATCAGGACTTCAAACGGCTGGAACAACGCCATGATCTGACCGTGAGACAGCACGTATCCGCTGAGAACGCTCGCGAAAACGACAATAATGCCGATGATTTTAGCCATAGGTAAAAAATACTTGTTCAGTCGGATTCAGGGATATGTGCGGTGCAACGGTGAAACTGTTGTTCTACTTATCGGCGTCACTGAGCCAGACTGTAGCCTGCTCGCGTGAAAAACCTGTTTCGCCATCGACGCAGGGTGTAACAATACATGACATTGCAAGGTCTGAATAAGCGTAACCCATCACTGACAGACTCTTAGCCGCACAGGCCAACCCGTATGCCGACAACGCCACACTTCCCTCGCCCACGAACGCTCGATGCCTGGGTCAAGCAACTGGATGGCCTTGCGCTGCCGATCCCGCAGCACAACCATGCGCATGTGCGTTCGGCACTGAACGACAGCCGTCGTTCGCTGCGCGAGATTGCCGACATGATGCAGGAAAGCCCGGCACTGGTGCTCAGCGTCCTGCGCGAAGCCAATCAACATGCCCATGGCCTGACCGAGCAGGCCGAGAGCCTGGAAGTGGCGCTCAATCGTCTGGGACTGGCGCGCACCGAGGTGCTGCTCAATCGCTTGCCGGCCAAGCCGGCCGATGAAATTCCCAAGGCTTATCGGCAACTGATCCTCATCAGCCAGCACGCGACCCAGCAGGCCAGCGGCCTGTTCGCCAGCCGCCTGGCGCGCCTGTGGCAAGACATCCATCTGGGCAGCCTGTTGTTTCTCGCACCGCTGTGGCCGATGGCGCTGGCACATCCCAAGCTGCTCGAAGAATGGGAGCTGCGGGTTATCCACAAGGGCGAATCAAGCCGCAACGTCGAACAGGAACTGTTCGGTATCAATCTGCTGGACCTGTGCCTGGCCCTGGCCGAAACCTGGCGCCTGCCGCTGTGGGTGACCCGCGGCTACACCGTCCTGATCAAGGAACGCCGCGAGTGGGTCAAGGCCCTGCGCATCGCCCGCGAGAACCACGACCCGCTGCAGCAACAGCGCAACATGGACGCCGACCCGGCCCTGCAACGCTGGTTCAACCAGCCGGCCAATACGGTGTTGATGGGCAACGGCCTGGCACTGGCCGCGCAGCAGGCCTGGAACAGCCCGCACTGCCTGCGCTGGGAACTGCTCAGCAGCCTGTATTTGCAGCAACCACTGGAGGATGTCCAGCAACAGGTTCACCAGAACGCCAGCAGCAGCGCGCGCCAGCATGCGAGCAAGGATTTGTGGCACCCGGCCGAATCCCTGCTGTGGCCCTGGGATTTCAGGCGCATCACCAATAATCACGAACCGGCACCGCCGCCCTCCGCCGATGCCTTGCAACGCTGGCGCACGCTGTGCGCAGAGCTTCTGGTCGAGCCCAGCCCGTTCAATAACGCCATGCACCTGACCACGCTGGCCCGCGATGCACTGGTGGCCTGTGGCATGCAGCGGGTCATGCTGCTGATGCCCGACAAGACCGCCAGCCTGTTGCGTGTACACCAACTGGCCGGCATGAGCACCGACAACGCTTCCTTGCAGTTCCCGCTCAAGGACAGCAAGGTGCTGGCGCGCCTGCTTGGACAACCGACGCAATTGCGCCTGACCCCCGCGAACCATGCGCAGTTCGCCGCGCTGTTGCCGCCGGTGTTCAAGGTTCTGTTCAAGGGCCAGCACCTGTTGATCCGCTCGCTCAGCTGCAATGGCAAGGTGCTGATGCTGGCCGTCGCCGATCAGGGCGGCAGTCCGCTGTCGGAGATCACCGTGCAGGCGTTTGCCAAAACCTCGCAGTGCATCGAGCGGGCATTGGTCAATTTCGTCCAGGTCAAGTCCTGACGCGGCAGGGTTATCGACGCAACGACACTTTTCAGCGCTCGCCTGGGCTACAATTTGCGCCTTTGCTCATCAAGGGAGGCTGGAAATGTCCGTGTTCAACGACTTGCCGCTGGTCATCGAACCCAGCGACCTGCAGGCACGCCTGACGGCGCCGGAACTGATTCTCGTGGACCTGACCAATCAGGCCCGCTATGACGCAGGACATATTCCCGGTGCGCGCTTCATCGAGCCCAAGCGCACCCAGCTGGGTCAGCCACCGGCCCCTGGACTTGCCCCGAGCCAGACCGACCTGGAGCGCCTGTTCGGCGAACTGGGCCATCGCAGCGATGCGGTCTACGTGGTCTACGACGACGAAGGCGGCGGCTGGTCCGGGCGCTTTATCTGGCTGCTCGACGTTATCGGCCACAGCCGCTACCACTACCTCAACGGCGGTGTTCTGGCATGGGCCGAAGACGGCCTGGCCTTGTCCACCGACACTCCGGCGCCAGGCATCACGCCTGTGAGCCTGGAACTGCACGAGCAACCCACCGCCACCCGCGAATACCTGCAAAGCCGCCTGGGCGCCGACGACCTGGCGATCTGGGACGCCCGCGCGCCGGAAGAGTTTTCCGGGGCAAAGGTGCTGTCGGCCAAAGGCGGGCATGTGCCCGGCGCGGTCAATTTCGAATGGACCGCCGGCATGGACAAGGCGCGCCAGTTGCGCATTCGCCATGACCTGCGCCAGGTGCTGGAAGACCTGGGGATTACCCCGGACAAGGAAGTGATCACCCACTGCCAGAGCCATCGCCGCTCCGGCTTTACCTATCTGGCCGCCAAGGCGCTGGGCTACCCGCGGGTCAAGGCTTATGCCGGCTCGTGGAGCGAATGGGGCAATCACCCCGACACCCCTGTCGAACAATAAACCTGCAGCCTGCCGTCCGGTGCGTGCAGGCCTCCATCAAGTGTTAGGAATATTCATGAAAGAGCGTCTGTTTATCCTGAGTCAGTACCTGCTGCCGCATCATTTGCTGTCGCGCCTGGCCGGCTGCATCGCCGAGTGCCGCGTTACCTGGTTCAAGAACGCCTTCACCGCCTGGTTCGCCCGTCGCTATCAGGTCGACATGTCCCAGGCCCAGGTCGAAGACGTACACGGCTATGAACACTTCAATGCCTTCTTCACCCGCGCCCTGAAGCCTGGCGCCCGCCCGCTGGACACCACACCCGGCGCGATTCTGAGCCCTGCCGACGGCGCCATCAGCCAGCTGGGCCCGATCGAACAAGGCCGTATTTTCCAGGCCAAAGGTCACAGCTTCAGCGTGCTGGAACTGTTGGGCGGCGATCCGGCCCTGTCGGCACCGTTCATGGGCGGCGAGTTTGCCACCGTGTACCTGTCGCCCAAGGACTACCACCGCGTGCACATGCCACTGGCCGGCACCCTGCGTGAAATGGTCTATGTGCCCGGCCGCATCTTCTCGGTCAACCAGACCACGGCCGAAAACGTGCCGGAGCTGTTTGCCCGCAACGAGCGCGTGGTCTGCATTTTCGATACCGAACGCGGCCCGATGGCCATGGTGCTGGTGGGCGCAATGATCGTCGCCTCGGTCGAAACCGTCTGGGCCGGCTTGGTCACGCCACCCAAGCGCACGCTGAAAACCGTGCGCTACGACGAAGCCGCCCGCGCGCCGATCCATCTGGAAAAAGGCGCCGAGATGGGCCGCTTCAAACTGGGCTCCACCGTCATCGTGCTGTTCGGCCCCGAGCAGGTGAAATGGGCTGAAAACCTGGCGGCCGGATCAGCGGTCAGCATGGGTCAGGCACTGGCCCATACAACGGCAGTTTGATTTACCGGGCCGGTCAGGACGGTTCCTGGAACCTTTTCTGGCCGGTCACCTGACCCGGATCAAGTGTCCGGTTTGTTACCCGTTATGGTTATGGCCATAAGCCAGATTTAGCTGCGATGTCAGGTCGATGCTGTTACAGTCGACCCCTCGGTGTTGTAGGACACTCTGTATTTAATGGGTATTCGCACGCTGCCTGACTCAAGGCGGCAACGCGGATAAACAGCTGAATGCCACCGTTCGGGTCAGTAACACAAAGGAGTTTGACTGTCGCATGAGTAACTTGAGCTTTCCTTTGTTGTTGCGTGTTCCAGCACCGACACAGTCGAGCCTGACCTTCTGTGAAGCCAACCCGCGCGATTTGAAACGCTGGATCTCGACCCTGCCCAAAGCGAATCTGGGCGAAATGGCCCGGCAATTGTATCAAGGTCTTACAGAGCTCAATCTGTTACTCACCCCCAGCGAAAACCGCCTGCAACTGCTGGAGTTGCTGCGCCCGGAAGTGTATTTCGTCTGCAAGCACCTGGAACGCCACTTTCTCAATCAGTCCATCGTTCTGGATGAGCGCCCGCGCAAGGTTGCCAACCTGTGCCAGGCCCTGCAAAACCATCTGGCCACCGGTTACAAACTGATCATCCATCGCGTGGTGCCAAAATACACCCGCGAACGCGCCAGCCTGCTGACCACTGCGCTGCAACGTGCCTTGCACTGCCTCAACGGGCCGCTGGTGCGCGCCAGCCAGCTGTACTGCCCGGTGCAGGACGGCCTGTGGCTTGAACTGCACCAGATTTATCAGATCGCTCGCCAGTACCGGCTGCACACCACGCAAGTGCCTGATCCTCAGGCGCTGCACATGCGCAGCCTGAGTGTCGAGCAGACCTACATCATCGCCCTGATGATGGGCAATGCGCGCTGCAACCAGATGCGCCAGCTCAATATCGGCAAGCTGGCCGAGGCGCTGGAAGCCTGGAGCAGCCTGGTACGCCTGCAGGACAGCCATGAAGAAGGCAGCCTGTTTGCCCTGGACCCTGGCGCCGACAAGCCGGCACGCTACCGCACGCTGTTTGGCGAAGAGCTGCTGCCGCGCCTGCTCGGCATCAACCCGCTGGAGCTGGCCAGTGCGATCCATCAATACCTGGAACTGCCGATCGAACAACGCGCACAAGCCCGGCTGACGGTGCCGCCCGGCGTCAGCACCGACCTGTTGCAGCACCTGGCGGTCGCCTGGGGCGATGTGGCCGAACGGACCTTTCAACGCACCCCGGGCCAAGGCACTCTCAAGCTGTGCCTGGGCATGAGCGCCCTGCACTACTATCTGGGCGGGCGCAAATCGTTCAGCGAGCAACTGCAATTGCCGGCGGTGATCAAGGCAGCAGACTTCAGCCTCAAGGTCGCCAACGACAACGACGACCCGTGGTCGCAGGCGTTCGATACCCAGCGCGGCAACACGTCATCGTCCTTGCTGCCCTTCGAGCAGATCGAATACCCGAACGCCGAGGTCGATGCCGACGCCAGCAATGCCCAGCAAGACTTCCCGACCTATGAATTGAATATCGTCAACCACAGCCCCGGCGGCTATTGCCTGGCCTGGCAAAAAGAGGTCCCCAGCCAATTGCAGGCTGGCGAGGTGATCGGTTTGCAGGATGAAAGCGGACAAGGCTGGAGCGTTGCCATCGTGCGCTGGATTCGCCAGGTGCGCAGCGGCGGCACGCAAATGGGCATCGAACTGATCGCGCCGTTCGCCCAGCCCTGCGGCATGCAGTTGATTGGTGAGGTGCAGAACAGCCAGTACCTGCGCAGCCTGATGCTGCCCGAGATACGCCCGATGGAGAAACCGCCCACCGTGCTGGCGCCGCGACTGCCCTTCAAGGAGGGCAGCAAGGTGATGATGAACGTCAATGGCGACGAAAAACGCGCTGCCCTGAAAGGCCGCCACATCGCCAGCGCCAGTTACAACCAGTACGAATATCAGGTGTTCGAAGCGCCGAAAGCCGCCGGCCAGGACAAGGCCCGGGCCGGCGAAGAATTCGAATCGTTGTGGGGCACGCTTTAATGACGGCCCTCGCGGTCGCGAAAGCCCAGCAGGTAGAGGATGCCGTCCAGCCCCAGGGTTGAAATCGCCTGTTTGGCCGATTGCTTGACCAGTGGCTTGGCACGGAATGCCACACCTAAACCGGCAATCGCCAGCATCGGCAGATCGTTGGCGCCGTCGCCCACGGCGATGGTCTGCTCCAGGCTCAGGCCTTCCTTGTGCGCCAGCTCGCGCAGCAAATCGGCCTTGCGCTGGGCATCGACGATCGGCTCGACGGCAACGCCGGTTACGCGGCCGTCGACCACTTCCAGCTCGTTGGCGAACACATAGTCGATGCCGAGTTTTTCCTGCAGCTGCCTGGCGAAGTAAGTGAAGCCGCCGGACAGAATCGCGGTCTTGTAACCCAGGCGCTTGAGTTCGGCGAACAGGGTTTCAGCCCCTTCGGTCAGGCGCAGCGACGCGCCGATTTCATCCAGCACGCTGATGTCCAGGCCCTTGAGCAGCGCCAGGCGCTCCTTGAAACTGGCCCGGAAATCCAGCTCGCCGGCCATGGCCCGCTCAGTGATGGCCGAGACCTGTTCACCGACGCCTGCGGCCTTGGCCAGTTCGTCGATGACCTCGGCCTCGATCAGCGTCGAGTCCATGTCGAACACCGCCAGACGACGGTTGCGGCGGAACAGCGAGTCCTGCTGGAAGGCGATGTCGACGTTCAGTTCTTGAGCCACGCTGAGGAACTCGGCCTGCATGGCCTTGAGGTCACCGGCTTCGCCGCGCACCGAGAACTCGATGCAGCCCTTGCTCTTGTCGGCCGGCGTGTCGAGCGGCGTGCGCCCGGACAGGCGATCGATCTGATCGATGTTCAGGCCATAGCGGGCAATGATCGAACTGACGCATTGCAGTTGCTCGGCGGTGACCTTGCGGGTCAACAGCGTCACGATGTGCCGGGCCTTGCCCTGGCCGTCGACCCAGTGCTGGTAATCGTCTTCGGACACCGGGGTAAAACGCACTTGCTGGTCGAGTTTGTAGGCGGTGAACAAAACCTCTTTGAGCACCGAGGAACCCTGTACGGTATCCGGAATCTCAACCAGGATGCCAAACGACAGCGTGTCGTGGATCACTGCCTGACCAATATCGAGAATGTTCACGCCACCCTGGGCGAGAGCGCCGGTAATGGCTGCGGTGAGACCGGGACGATCCTCACCAGTGATGTTAATCAGGACGATTTCGCGCAAGGCGCACCCCCGCTATGGAAAAAAACCGCATTCTACCTGCTTTCAAGGCCTATCGGGCACAGCCAGCGCTTTGCCGTCTCAAGGCCGGTCGCTATACTGCGCGGCAACTTCTTCGAAAGAGCCGTGCTCTGTGAACCGGCCCACGCCCGTCAAATCCGATAACTTCTTCCTGCTGATCTTTCGTGCCCTGCGTCATCGCCGCGTACCGATTGCCCTGCGTATCGCCAGCCATAACGTGATTCTGGTGGCCCTGGCGCTGGTGATCTATGCCGGCGTCATGGGCTTGCAGTTCAAGCAGGCCATGCATGAGCAGGCCGATGCGCTGGGTCAGGCGCTGACCACCCAGACCGCGACCTCGGCCACCGAGCTGCTGGTGTCCAACGACATCCTCAGTCTCAATGTGCTGCTGGGCAATCTGGTGAAGAACCCGCTGGTGGCACATGCGGCGATCTACAGCGTCGACAACCGCATCCTCGCCGAAGCCGGGCAGCGCCCCAGAAGCGGCCTGCTGGGCGAAACCGAAGGCCTGTATGAAATCAAGATCACCTTCCAGGATGTGATGGCGGGTCATCTGCGCATCAGCCTGGACATGTCGCAGTTTCAGCAGCCGTTGACCATCAGCCTGCAAAGCATGGGCATTCTGGCCGGGATTCTGCTGGCGCTGGCGCTGGCACTGAGCCTGCGCCTGGGCCGGCACATCTCCACGCCGCTGATGCAATTGCGCCTGTGGCTGCGCAATATCGACCCTTATACGCCGGGCACCGAGCGCCAGGATGAAGTCGGCGATCTGGCCCGTCAGCTGCGCGCCTCGTTCGCGCCGCCCGAGCCTGAACAGCCACCGGAGCCCGAGTACGACCCTGAACTTGTCGACGACGATCTCGACGATTCATCGTTCTCGGCCCGCGACGACGAAATCATCGAGCAACCGGCCAAACCGCGCTTGCCGCCTGCGCCGGTGCCGCGCCGGATCGTTGCCGAAGAAGACCTGGACGATGACGATGCATTCGCCGACCTGCGCGAGCACGCAGCGCCAGCCGCACGCCCGGCCACGCTGCCGGTTGCGGCGGCGCCGGCCTATGTCGCACCGGCTTATAACGAACCGCAGCACAGTGCGATTCTGGCAGCGCAACTCGGTGCCCAGGACCAACTGCGACGCCTGCCGCGCGCGCGCCTGACCGACCTGCTGCAGCGTTATCGCGATTGCCTGGAACAGGCCGCCTCGCTGTACGACGGAGAAATTCACACCCTCAACGACGGCAGCACGCTGCTGCTGTTCCATAGCCAGGTCAGCGGCGAGGATTACCTCACCAATGCCATTTGCTGTGGCGAATTGCTGCGTGCCCTGAGCCATGCCTTGCAGGTCGAAGTCGCCGACAGCGGCATCACCTTGCAACTGCAATTGGGTCTGACGCTGGGCGAAGGCTTGAAAGGCCTGAGTCAGATCGACCTGCTGCTGACCGAAAAGGCCCAGGACGCCTTGGCCCTGTCGCAACACAGCCGCAACCTGCTGCTGGTCGAGCGCTCGGTCAACGACGACGAGCTGATTCGCCAGCGCGCACGCATCCGCCCCATCGCCAGCCCGGAAGGCGCTTGCTGTGTGGAACGTCTGATGGAGCCCTACCCGTCGATGCTCGAGCGCCAGCTGGCACGCATGCACGACTTGTAAGGGCGATTCGAAAGCCGTGCATAACCCTCTCGGGTTATGCACGCAGCAACGCAATCAGAAGCGGAACACTTCCAGATCGGTACGGATAGGCGCAGCCATGGGGATTTTTGGCTTGTCGGCCTGCGGCTTGGCGCGCACGACAGGTGCTGCCTTTTTCGGCTCTTCGACCGGCTGCCAGGCGATCGGCTTGATCGCGGTGCTGACCTGATCGGCCAGGCGCTGCAAAAGCAGGCCCTGCGCCTTGACCTGTGCGGCAGTCGTGCCGCTGTGTACCTCTTCCAGATGCACCAGACGGCTGTCGCGGACATTGCCCTTGCGGTCCAGCAGGCGCCATTGAGCGTCGAGGATGGCAGGCTGTTTGGTCCCCGAGTCGAGACGGGTGATGGACAAGAGAATCTGTACATCAGGCGAGAAGCTGGCACCCGGCGCAGGCGCCAGTACCACGCGCTGGCTGTCGAGCTTCCAGGCGATCTGGCGCAACAGCAACTGATCGATGTCGGATGACAGGTTACCGGCCCAGCGGCCATCGGCGGCAGCGGTCAGGGTACCGTCGGGCTGGCGTTGCAGCAGGGTTTCACGTTGCAGGTAGTCGGCAATCGAAACCGGGCCCAGCAACACTGCAAGACCGGCGCTTTGCTTGGGCTGGCCCGGCGCACCGCTGTCGAGCTGATACAGCGCGGCAGGCTGATGCACACTGCAACCGGCCAGGCCGAGTACACCGGTCATCAGCAGAATAAGGGGAAGGCGTAGGAAATTCATCGTCCCGTCCAGGAACCTGCATGCGGGCAGGTTACAAATTGAAAACTCATCAGAGTCATGCAGGCACAGAGCCACGCCTGCATTTAAAGACTCCATATCATCCGTGAATATCGGCTATGACTCCAGCGATTCTGCGGCGATCTTCGGCGCAAAACGAAGATCGCTGACAGCAAACGGCGTTTTTCAGCCGTTTTCCACCAACAGCGCGTCCACGCGCTGAAAGCCCCGTGGCAGCTTGTTGCCACGCCGGCCACGCTCGCCCTTGTAGTGCTCGAGATCTTCGGCCTTCAGCGACAGCGTGCGCTTGCCGGCCTGCAACACCAGGGTCGCGCCGTTCGGGATAACCGCCAGATCGCTGACGTACTCTTCGCGGCTGGCCACCCGCTCGCCCGGCACGCCAATGATCTTGTTGCCCTTGCCCTTGCCCAGTTGCGGCAAATCGCTGACGCGGAACACCAGCAGCCGGCCCTCGGTGGTCACCGCCGCCAGCCAGTTGCTTTCGCGGTCGCCGACCGGTCGCGGTGGAATGACTTTCGAGCCGCCCGGCAAGGTCAGCAAGGCCTTGCCGGCCTTGTTCTTGGCTTGCAGGTCATCGCCCTTGACCACGAACCCATAGCCGGCATCCGAGGCAATCACGTACAGCGCATCGTCTTCAGGCAGCAACACGCATTCAAAGGTGGCGCCCGGCGGTGGTTGCAGCTTGCCGGTCAACGGCTCGCCCTGGCCCCTGGCCGAAGGCAAGGTGTGCGCCGCCACCGAATAACTGCGCCCGGTGGAGTCGATGAACACTGCAAACTGATTCGAGCGACCGATGGCCGAGGTCTTGAAGCCGTCACCGGCCTTGTACGACAGCCCGGTGGCATCGATGTCGTGGCCCTTGGCGCAGCGCACCCAGCCCTTCTCGGACATCACGACCGTGACCGGCTCGGTCGGCATCAGCTCGTTTTCCGACAGCGCGCGGGCTTCGGCACGCTCGACGATCGGCGAGCGGCGATCGTCGCCATAGGTTTCGGCATCGGCAATCAGCTCGGTACGCACCAGCTTGCGCAGCTTGGTGTCGCTGCCCAGCAGGGCCTTGAGCTTGGCTTGTTCCTTGCGCAAGGCATCCTGCTCGCTGCGCAGCTTCATTTCTTCCAGACGCGCCAACTGCCGCAGGCGGGTGTCGAGAATATAGTCGGCCTGAATTTCCGACAGCTCGAAACGCGCGATCAGCTCGGCCTTCGGCTGCTCGGAGGTGCGGATGATGTGGATCACTTCATCCAGGTTCAGGTAAGCGGTCAGCAAACCGTCCAACAGGTGCAGGCGATGCTCGACCTTGTCCAGGCGGAACTGCAAGCGGCGGCGCACGGTGCCGATGCGGAACGTCAGCCACTCGCTGAGCAACACCCGCAGGTTCTTGAGCTGCGGCTTGCCGTCCAGGCCAATGATGTTGATGTTGACCCGGTAGCTCGATTCAAGATCGGTGGTGGCGAACAGGTGCTGCATGAGTTCGGCGGCATCGATGCGGTTGGAACGCGGGATGATGACAATGCGGCACGGGTTTTCATGGTCAGACTCGTCGCGCAGGTCGGCAACCATCGGCAGCTTCTTGGCCTGCATCTGCGCGGCGATCTGCTCCAGCACCTTGGCGCCGGATACCTGGTGCGGCAGCGCGGTGACCACAATGTCGCCGTCTTCGACCCGGTACACGGCGCGCATGCGCACCGAGCCCTTGCCGGTTTCGTAAATCTTCAGCAGGTCGGCACGAGGCGTGATGATTTCCGCTTCGGTCGGATAATCCGGCCCTTGAATGAAGCTGCACAGTTCTTCGACGGTGGCCTTGGGCTCGTCAAGCAAATGCACGCAGGCATTGGCCACTTCGCGCAGGTTGTGCGGCGGCACATCGGTGGCCATGCCCACGGCGATACCCGTGGTGCCGTTGAGCAGGATGTTGGGCAAGCGGGCCGGCAGTACCGCAGGCTCATCGAGGGTGCCGTCGAAGTTCGGCACCCAGTCCGCCGTGCCCTGACCCAGTTCGCTGAGCAGCACTTCGGAATAACGTGACAGGCGCGCTTCGGTATAACGCATGGCCGCGAACGACTTCGGATCGTCCGGCGCACCCCAGTTGCCCTGGCCGTCGACCAGGGTGTAGCGGTAGCTGAACGGCTGGGCCATCAGCACCATGGCTTCATAGCAGGCCGAGTCGCCGTGCGGGTGGAACTTGCCGAGCACATCACCGACGGTACGCGCCGACTTCTTGTGCTTGGCATCGGCGCCCAGGCCCAGCTCGCTCATGGCGTACACGATACGGCGCTGCACCGGCTTGAGGCCGTCGCCGATGTGCGGCAGTGCGCGGTCCATGATCACGTACATGGAATAGTTGAGGTAGGCCTGTTCGGTGAAGTCCGCCAGGGAACGGCGTTCTACGCCATCCAGGCTGAGGTCAAGGGAGTCGCTCATGCGGGCCTCGTCATTATTGGGTCGTCTGGCGCAGCAGCAAGGTGCCGCCACGCTGGGTGAATTCGAGTTGTTTCATGGCGCTCATGCCCAGCAGGATCTCGTTGCCATCCAGGCTGGGGGTGACCAGGGCACGGACGTCGCGCAGGACGATATCGCCCAGTTGCACGCGGTCCAGCCGGGTGCGAAAACCCTGTACGCGGCCATTGGCGGTGCTGACGGTGACCGGCACGCCGCGCTCAAGGCCCAGTTCGTCAGCCAGCTCGCCGGGAATCGCGACATCGGTGGCGCCGGTGTCGATCATGAACTGCACGTCCCGGCCGTTGATTTTCGCGGTACCGACAAAATGCCCCTGGCGATTACCTGCCAGACGCACTTCGATAACGCCATTGGCGTGTTCGGACACCAGGCTGCCATTGGGGTTGTGCTGCTTGTCTTCCCACTCGCCGAAAAAGCGCGTGGCCAGAAACAGCCCTGCCGCCCAGGCCACAATCATCAGGATCTTGCCGGCGCGCCGGCCGGGAACCGCTTGACTCATGGCGCACTCCAGCCGCGTGCCGGCGCTGCGAAGCGCCACACGACGGGTCGTTTTTCACCATCGGCGCGTGCACCGAAGTTGTTGTCCGTGCCGATCCAGGCACCGGTTTCGTCGACCACCAGCGCCTCGGTCAAGCCATACGGCTGATCGTAGCGGCGCTGCGGCTGGCGTGCTTCGCGGCTGAATGCCCAGCAGCGTTCGATCTGCCCGTCTTCCAGGTCACGCCGGCATATCCGGTACACCGAGCGCTCAAGCGTGTACAGCTTGCCGTTGTACAACGACAGGTCGGCAAAATCGCTCGACCTGTCACGATGACGCGTATCTGGCTGCACACGATCGACCTCGGCATACAGCACACAGGTCGGCTGGCAGTGCCATTTGTCAGCGTCGCGGCTGACCACCAGCAAGCCGCGTTGCTCACGCTCTGCCGCCAGCCAGATGCGGTCGCCCTGCGGGTTGACCGCGATGCCTTCGAAGATCGCATTGAAGCGTTGCAGCATGCCCTTGGCGCGGGCCTGTTCGACCAGCGCAGGCGGCAAGGCCAGCCAGCTGGCAGCGCCTTGCGGCGGAACCTTGAGCACGGCGGCGTGGGCTTCGCTGACCAGATAGCGATTACCTGCGGCATCGCAGCTCACGCCTTCGTAGTCCATGCCACCGCCGCGCACCACCGTCGACATGCTGGCCAGCGCACGCAGGCTGACCGGCAGATTGCTCGGCGGCTCGGGCACCTCGATGTGCTCGGCCTCGGCCTGCCATACGGTTTTGGTACGGTCCAGGCGATAGATCAGCCGGTCATCGCGGTCCGACACCGTCCACAACTGCCCGTTGCACAACGCCAGCCCCGAAAGATTGCCGCCCACCATGCCGTCCACCGGATGCTCGGACACCAGCTGGAGTTGCTCAAGCGGCACCAGCGCGTAGGCCGGTGCCGCCAGCAGGATCAACGCGGCAAGACAGGCTAGCCTCAACTCAGGACCTCGGCCAGGTTGCCCTTGGCTTCAAGCCAGGCCTTGCGATCCGGGGCGCGCTTCTTGGCCAGCAGCATGTCCATGATTTCCGAGGTCGCGGCAAAGTCCTCCAGGGTGAGCTGGACCAGACGCCGGGTGTTGGGGTCCATGGTGGTTTCGCGCAGCTGTGGCGGGTTCATCTCGCCCAGGCCCTTGAATCGCGTGACCTGCGGCTTGCCGCGTTTCTTCTCGGCCACCAGCCGGTCGAGGATGCCATCGCGCTCGGCTTCGTCCAGGGCATAGAAAATCTCTTTGCCCAGGTCGATGCGGTACAACGGCGGCATGGCCACATAGACATTCCCGGCATCCACCAGCGGACGGAAATGCTGGACGAACAACGCGCACAGCAAGGTCGCGATGTGCAAACCGTCGGAGTCGGCGTCGGCCAGAATGCAGATCTTGCCGTAGCGCAACTGGCTGATGTCGGTCGAACCCGGATCGACGCCGATGGCCACGGCAATGTTGTGCACTTCCTGGCTGGCAAGCACTTCGCCGCCATCGACTTCCCAGGTATTCAGAATCTTGCCGCGCAACGGCAGGATGGCCTGGAATTCCTTGTCGCGTGCCTGCTTGGCCGAACCACCGGCAGAATCACCCTCGACCAGAAACAGCTCGGAGCGCGCCGGATCCTGGCCGGCACAATCGGCCAGCTTGCCGGGCAACGCCGGGCCTTGAGTGATGCGCTTGCGTTCGACCTTCTTGCTCGCCTTCAGGCGCCGGCCGGCGTTGTTGATCGCCAGCTCCGCCAGTTGCATGCCCAGATCGGAGTGGGTGTTGAGCCACAGGCTGAAGGCATCCTTGACCACACCCGAGACAAACGCCGCCGCTTCACGCGACGACAGCCGCTCTTTGGTCTGGCCGGAGAATTGCGGCTCCTGCATCTTGGTCGAGAGCACAAAGGCGATGCGTTCCCAGACGTCTTCCGGGGCCAGCTTGACGCCACGCGGCAGCAGGCTGCGGAATTCGCAGAACTCACGCATGGCATCAAGCAGGCCCTGGCGCAGACCGTTGACGTGGGTGCCGCCCTGAGCGGTGGGAATCAGGTTGACGTAGCTTTCCTGCACGCTGTCGCCGCCCTCAGGCAACCACAGCAAGGCCCAGTCGACGGCCTCTTTATTGCCGGCGAAGCTGCCACAGAACGGCTCGTCGGGCAGGCGCAGAAATTCGGTGACCGAATCCTGCAGGTAAGAACGCAGGCCGTCTTCGTAATGCCACTCGACCTTCTCGCCGCTGGACTTGTCTTCGAAGCTGACCAGCAGGCCCGGGCACAACACGGCCTTGGCCTTGAGAACATGCTTGAGGCGGCTGACGGAGAATTTGGGGCTGTCGAAATACTTCGGGTCCGGGCTGAAATACACGCTGGTGCCGGTGTTGCGCTTGCCCACCGTACCGACAACCTGCAAATCCGAGGCCTTGAAACCGTCGGCGAAGGTCATCTGGTATTCGTTGCCATCGCGCTTGACCTTGACCCGCACCTGGGTCGACAGCGCGTTGACCACCGAAATGCCCACGCCGTGCAGGCCGCCGGAAAACTGGTAGTTCTTGTTGGAGAACTTGCCGCCGGCATGCAGCTTGGTGAGGATCAGCTCGACCCCGGACACACCTTCTTCGGGGTGAATGTCCACCGGCATGCCGCGACCATCGTCGCTGACTTCCAGGGAATGGTCGGCGTGAAGAATCACCTGCACCGAGCGGGCGTGACCGGCCAGGGCTTCGTCGACACTGTTGTCGATGACTTCCTGAGCCAGGTGGTTGGGCCGCGAGGTGTCGGTGTACATACCCGGACGCTTGCGAACCGGGTCGAGGCCCGAGAGGACTTCGATGGCATCGGCGTTATAAGAACTAGCGCTGGGAGTGGCCATGGGGTCTCGTCATCAATGGTTCATGAAATGTCGCATGTTCACATGCCGTCCTTTTCACAGGTGTGAAAGGTCGATCGCTTGCAACACGTGCGGTGCAAAACCGGCAATCGCCAGCAACTCTGGCAGACGCGCGGCAAAGCCTTGGTAGCTGTGGTCGCCGCCGTCCTGAATATCCAGGCTGCAACGTGCATAAAACGACGCAGCGCGGCGGTAATCCAGGGTTTCGTCGCCGGTCTGCAACCACACCCGAATCTGCTGCGGGTCGCTGGGGGCCGGCACTTGCAGGTCAGCCAGGGCCTGCACATGGTCCAGAGTCAGCTCCCAACGCTCGCCGGTGTACAGGTTTTGCTGGGTGCCCACAAAGCCGTCGAACAACTGGTGCGGATTGACCGCCGGGTTGATCAACACGGCTTTTAGCCCGTGGCGCTGCGCAAGATGGGTCGCATAGTAGCCGCCGAGCGAGCTGCCGACCAGCAGTGGCCGACCCAGGGCTGCAATGGCCTGTTCCAGCTGGCCGATGGCCTCACGGGGGTGATGATGCAGTTCAGGCACGCGTACCTGCGCCTCAAGACCCAGCGAGCGCATCAGCGCCGTCAGCTGGGTCGCCTTCTTCGACAGGGCCGAACTGTTCAGGCCATGGATATAAAGCAGTGTGGGGTTATCGCCGGTCATGCCATGCCTCCGCAAACTCGCAGCAGAACAAAGCCGCGTAGTTTACAGGAGTCAGCGGGTAGAAACGCATGGCAACTGTATCAATAGCCAGTGCCGGTGTAATCGACCCCGAAATCCGCCCCGGCCAGACGGCTGATTCCGGTTTCAAGCCGTCCGTCGTCGTGCAGGCGCAACCAGCGATAGCCGGGCGCGGCCGTGTCGAGGCCAAACTCCTCGCTGCCCGGCGCGAACTGGATGCAGGTCGACGGCGTAGACAGTAGCCGCACGCCCTCGCGCACCTGATCGAACGCCTGATGCACATGCCCCCACAACAGCGCACGCACCTGTGGATAACGGTCCAGCACCGCGAACAGCGCCACGGCGTTATGCAGACCGATGGGGATCATCCAGGCGCAGCCAATCGGCACGGGGTGATGATGCAGGCACACCAGATGATGCCGGTCAGGTGCCTCGCTCAACGATTGCTCAAGCAGTTGCAGTTGATCATCTTCCAAGTGACCGAACACCGAGCCCTCGACCTCGGAGTTGAGCATCGTGACCCGCCAGCGACCGATGTCGGTCACCGGCACCAGCACATCGCTGCCCTCTGCTGCCTCGGCCATCTGCGCCCATTCGTCATGGTTGCCCGGCAGCCAGCGCACCGGGGCGCCCAGTGGTTCGCTCATCTGGCGAAAGGTCTGATACGACTGCACCGTGCCGTCCTGGGAAATATCCCCGGTCATCAGCAACAGATCGATTTCTGGCTGCTCGGCCTGCACCAGCTCAAGCACTTTTTCCAGGCCGTCACGGGTTTTCATGCCCATCAGCGTACCGCTCGCCTCGGCAAACAGGTGGCTGTCGGAAAGCTGGACCAGCAGGACTGAGGAGTCCTTGATTGATGAACTCGGCAACGGCCGTCTCCCTGGAACGATACGTTGCGATTATGGTGGGTGATATCGGGTACGGCAAACCGGGAATGAGCAGCCGGTCACAGTGATGGTGATTGAAAGGCCATTATGTCTAGCGCACCGCTTCATACTCATGCCCGCACGCCAGGCAATGGCTCAGCCACTCACCCAGAAACAGGTTGAGCTGGGCCTTTTCGTCGGGCTGGTGCATGTGGGTATTGGGGTACGGGTAGATGCCGCGAAAGCGCCGGGCGTGTTCGGCGCCGATGACTTCGGCCATGCGTGCGTCGTGGTAGACCTGCACTTCAAGGCGCGGCACCGGCAGCCAGGGCAGGCTGTGCTCCTGGCTGACCTGCAAGGTAGTGGTGTAAGGGCAGTCCAGCAGCACTTCGACGGTCAGCACGCCGAGCATTTGCTCGCCTTGAGTGACCGCCACCCGACGCGAGCTTTTTTGTGTGCGCATGTCGGGTAACAGGCGCATCAGGCGGGCATAGTTGGCCTCGCATGCTGCCTGCAGGCCGGCAAGATCGACACGATAGCGCTCGCGCAAGAGATTCACGACCATAGCCCCCTGATTTCAGCGCGGTTCAAGGCCAGCCATTGCAAGGCAATGATGGTTGCCGCGTTCATGATCCGGCCATCGGCCACGGCCTGCAATGCGTCGTCGAACGACCAGACCGTTACCCGGATGTCCTCCCCTTCCGACTCCAGCCCATGTACGCCACCGGCGCCCTGGCTGTCGCATTGTCCCAGGAAAAGATGAACGTATTCATCGCTGCCGCCCGGCGAAGGAAAGTACCGGGTAATCGGCCACAAGGCCTGGAATGCAAGATCAGCTTCCTCTTCTGCTTCGCGATGAGCAACCTCTTCCGGTTGCTCATCCTTGTCGATCAATCCGGCGACCAGCTCGATCAGCCACGGGTTGCCGACTTTCTCCAGCGCGCCGACGCGGAACTGCTCGATCAGCACCACTTCGTCACGTTTGGCATCGTACGGCAGGACGCACACCGCGTCGTGGCGTACGAACAGTTCGCGGCCGATTTCACGGCCTGTGCCGCCATTGAACAGCTCATGGCGCAGGTAAAGCTTGTCGAGTTTGTAGAACCCCTGAAAGCAGTTTTCACGCCGGGTGATTTCAAATGCCGTCGGGGTCGATCGGGTAGTGGTCTGGGTCATGGAGGTCTCGCTGCAGGACGCTTTGGCTTCGGGCCATCCTAACGCGCATCGACCACCGGATGCAGCCCCCCTTCAAAATGCAGGGTAGACGCGCAAGCGCCAAAGCATTTCTAATCCGCCCAGCGGCGAACCGAAAGCCGGGTTTGCAGTCCAAGCAGCCTGCATACGCACGTCGCATGCGTTTTTTCCGACACCGCCAAGGATCATCAATGTCGTTATCGAAGATCGCCGCACTGGCTTGCCTGGCCGTTACGCTGGGTGCCTGCCAAAGCCTGTTCAAGCCCAACATGCGTGCCCCGCTGCAAGTGGAGCGCGAAGCCTGGGAGCAGATCAAGCCGGGCTGCAGCAGCGACGATTGCCCGCTGGTGAATATCGATACCGTGCATTTTCCCGCCGAACCGCGGCTTGACGCCATCGTGCAGAAAAACCTGCTGCAAATGGCCGGCAGCGAAGCAGGTACGGCGCCTGCCGCCACGCTCAAGGCCTATGAACAACAGTTTTTGAGCAGTGCCCAGGGCCGCAACAGCAGTTACTTGCAAGCCAAGGTACGCGAGCAACATGACGGCATTGTGGTGATCGAGCTGTCGAGCTACCTGGACACCGGCGGCGCGCATGGCGATCCGGGTCGCGCGGTGTTCAGCTACTCGCGCCAGCAACAGAAGGTGCTGACCCTGGCCGACATGGTCGTGCCGGGCAAGGAAGCCGAGTTCTGGGACAAGGCCCAGCTCGCCCACCAGGCCTGGATGGTGTCGACCAAGGTCAATGAAGACCCTGAATTCATCAAGACCTGGCCATTCAAGCGCACCCCCAACGTGGCTTTGACCTACGGCGCGGTGATCCTCAAGTACCCGGTGACCACCATTGCGCCCTACGCCATGGGCCATATCGAGCTGAAGATTCCTTATCCGCAGCTCAATGGCGTGATCAAGCCGGAGCTGTTCCCCGGTCGCGGCTGACACCGCGCCCCAGCACCATCTGCAACAGGCCGGCGGTGAACAGCGCCGGCAATGTAGCGCCGACCTCCGGGTACAGACTGGCCAGCAGGTGATAGGTGCTGACCCCGCCCAGCCAGGCCAGCAGGCTCAGGCCGCGCACGCCAGGCACCTGCGCTGGCGACCGGCGCCGGCGCAGCACGAAGTGGTCGACCAGCACCACGCCGAACAACGGCGCGAACAGCGAGCCGATCAGCAGCAAAAAGCTCTCGTACTGCGCCAGCGGCGCAAAGCAGGCGATCAGCGTGCAGAGCACACCAATCGCAAAGGCCAGGTGCTCGACCTTGAGCCCCGAAAGCATGGCGCTCGACACCGCCGCCGAATGAATATCGGCAAAGGCCTTTTCCGACTCATCGAGCAGCACCAGCAGCAGCGGAATGCCCATCCCGGCGCCGGCCAGCGCCAGCAGCAAGGCATTGGCTTCACCATCGGCGGCGAATGCCAGGGTGTAGCCGACGCCCAGGCTCATCAGCCAGCAATTGCCGATGAAATAACCCAGCACCGTGCCGAAGAACACCGGTTTCGCCTTGCGCCCGAAGCGTGAGTAATCGGCAATCAGCGGCAACCACGACAGCGGCATGGCAATGGCGATGTCCAGCCCGGTCGCAAACGGCATCGAACCGTCGCCGCCACGCGCCCAAAGCGCCGCCAGATCAGCCTTGGCCAGCAGGTTCCAGGTCAGCCACAGGCAGGCACCGAGCAACAGCCAGATGCCCCATTGGCGCAGGATCTTGCGCACAAAGGTCAGCGGCCCGCTGACGGCCAGCAAAGTGGCCAGACCACCGAAGAACAGCGCCCACAGCAGCGGGCTGGTCCACAGGCCGCCTTCGCCAAATGCGCGTGCGCCCAACAGGCTGGCGGCATCGCGCATGACAATGATCTCGAACGAGCCCCAGCCCACCAGTTGCAGCAGGTTGAGGATCGCCGGCAACACCGCCCCGCGCCGGCCGAGGCTGAGCTTGAGCGAGGCCATCGACGAAAGCCCGGTGTCGGTGCCGATGACCCCGGCGCTGGCCAGCAGCAAGACACCGACCAGCGTTCCCAGCGCAATGGCCAGCAACGCACCGCTCATGCCCAGCCCCGGCGCCAGCAGCGCGCCGGTTTGCAGGACCATCAGGCCGATGCCGAGGGAAAACCACAGAGAAAACAGATCGCGCCCACCGAATACGCGCCGCTCGGCAGAGACAGGCAGATCGGGGGAATAGGTGCCGGGTGTATTCACATCAGAGCCTCAATGAAAGGGTGACCAGTAGGAGCGCGCTTGCCCGCGACCGAGTGCGTAGCGCTCGCAAAATCTCGGAAACGCTGAAAATTTACGGCTGTAAATTCTGCGAAACGCTGAAAATTTACGACTGCTAACGCACTCGGTCGCGGGCAAGCGCGCTCCTACGGGGGGGGTGCGTTTCAGACCTTTTGGTAAAGCTGGCTGCCTTCCTGTTTGAAGCGTTCGGCCTGTTCGCGCATGCCTTCTTGCACCGACACATCGACGCTGTCGATGCGCTGGTTGGCGGCGTATTCGCGCACTTCCTGGGTGATTTTCATCGAGCAGAATTTCGGCCCGCACATCGAGCAGAAGTGCGCGACCTTGGCCGAGTCCTTGGGCAGGGTTTCGTCGTGGTAAGCGCGTGCCGTGTCCGGGTCCAGGCCGAGGTTGAACTGGTCTTCCCAGCGGAATTCGAAGCGCGCCTTGCTCAAGGCGTTGTCGCGGATCTGCGCGCCCGGATGACCCTTGGCCAGGTCGGCGGCATGGGCTGCGATCTTGTAGGTGATGATCCCGGTCTTCACGTCATCCTTGTTCGGCAGGCCCAAATGCTCCTTGGGCGTGACATAGCAAAGCATCGCGCAGCCGAACCAGCCGATCATGGCCGCGCCGATGCCCGAGGTGATGTGGTCGTAACCCGGTGCGATGTCGGTGGTCAGCGGGCCAAGGGTGTAGAACGGCGCTTCGTCGCAGCACTCCAGCTGCTTGTCCATGTTCTCCTTGATCAACTGCATCGGCACATGGCCCGGGCCTTCGATCATGCATTGCACGTCGTGCTTCCAGGCGATCTTGGTCAGCTCGCCGAGGGTTTCCAGCTCACCGAACTGCGCCGCGTCGTTGGCGTCGGCAATCGAGCCCGGACGCAGGCCGTCGCCCAGCGAGAAGCTGACGTCGTAGGCCTTCATGATTTCGCAGATGTCGTCGAAATGGGTGTAGAGGAAGTTCTCTTTATGGTGCGCCAGGCACCATTTGGCCATGATCGAGCCGCCCCGGCTGACGATGCCGGTGACGCGCTTGGCGGTCAGCGGCACATAGCGCAGCAGCACGCCGGCATGGATGGTGAAATAGTCGACGCCCTGCTCGGCCTGCTCGATCAGCGTGTCGCGGAACAATTCCCAGGTCAGGTCTTCAGCCACGCCGCCGACCTTTTCCAGCGCCTGATAGATCGGCACCGTGCCGATCGGCACCGGCGAGTTGCGGATGATCCACTCGCGGGTTTCGTGAATGTGCTTGCCGGTCGACAGGTCCATGACCGTGTCCGAACCCCAGCGAATGCCCCAGGTCAGCTTGGCGACTTCTTCCTCGATCGACGAACCCAGCGCGCTGTTGCCGATGTTGCCGTTGATCTTCACCAGGAAGTTGCGGCCGATGATCATCGGCTCCAGCTCGGTGTGGTTGATGTTGGCCGGAATGATCGCCCGGCCGCGGGCGATTTCTTCGCGCACGAACTCAGCGGTGATTTCCTTGGGGATGCTGGCGCCGAAGCTGTGCCCGGCGTGCTGCTGCTGCAACAGGCCGGTGGCGCGGGCCTCTTGCAGCTTCATGTTTTCGCGGATGGCGACGTATTCCATCTCGGCGGTGATGATGCCCTGACGCGCGTAGTGCATCTGGCTGACGTTGGCGCCGGCCTTGGCGCGGCGTGGCTTGTGCACATGGGCAAAGCGCAGCGCGGTCAGTTCGGCATCGTTGAGGCGTTGCTGGCCAAAGTTCGAGCTCAGGCCGCTGAGCAGTTCGGTGTCGTTGCGCGACTCGATCCATGGCGTGCGCACATCGGCCAGGCCTTTGCGCACATCGATGACCACATTGGGATCGGTGTAGGGACCGGAGGTGTCGTAGACGGTGACCGGCGCGTTGATTTCGCCGCCGAAGTCGGTCGGGGTCACGTCCAGGCTGATTTCGCGCATCGGCACACGAATGTCCGGCCGCGAGCCCTGAACATAGATTTTCTGCGAACGGGTGAAGGGCAGTACCGAGCCCGAGTCGACCTGGGCCGATTCACTCAGATGGGGTGCGTTTTTTGATTTTGTACTCATCATGGTCTCTCCTGACATCCTGTGGCGGATTGATTGTCGGAGTGACCTGAATAAACGGGGGGCGCGCCTTATAAAAGCAAAGACGCAGAGCATCGCAAGAAGGCGGGTGTTCGAATAAATTGAACGCACGACCCCGGACGACACTCAAGAGGACTCGCCGGGAGCGAGCAATCTTGTTCCCTACGCAGGCGTTAACCTGATCAGGTTCAACGGGATCCGGTTTAACCGATCTCAGCCTCATATCAAGGCACCCCGACAAGAACGGCGCCAGTCTATGCCGCACCGGGGGCCAAACGCCAGCCCCATGTGCATGCCCCGCGATAAATGGCCGATATGCCGGATTGTTGCGCCCGACGCCAGGCTCTACACTCGCGGACCCGGTCCGACTGCATTATTTACAGGAAAAGGAAACGCCTCATGCTGCGCAAACTGTCGTGGGTCATTGCTGTGTCGTTTGCTTCAAGCCCCCACGCCTGGGCCAACGATGCCCCGCTCACCGCCAGCACCGGGCTGGTCAATGTCTACCAGCAGGCGGTGGACAACAATGCCGACCTGGCGGCGGCCCGCGCCGATTACCAGGCACGCAGCGAAGGCGTACCGCAGGCCCGCGCCGGCCTGTTGCCGAACCTGTCGGCCAGCGCGCAGAACAACAACACCCGCACGCGCATCGACCAGCCGCGGGCGACCATCAGCCGCAGCGGCACGGTGTATCAGGCGACCCTGAGCCAGCCGCTGTTCCGCGCCGACCGCTGGTTCCAGTTGCAGGCCGCAGAAGCGGTGAACGAGCAGGCCGCGCTGGAGTTGTCGGCCACCGAGCAGAACCTGATCCTGCAATCGGCGCAGCTGTACTTCACGGTGCTGCGGGCCCAGGACAACCTGGCCACCACCAAGGCCGAGGAATCGGCCCTCAGACGGCAACTGGATCAGGCCAACGAGCGCTTCAACGTCGGCCTGTCGGACAAGACCGACGTGCTCCAAGCCCAGGCCAGCCACGACACCTCGCGGGCCAACCGCATCATCGCCCAGCGCCAGGTCGACGACGCCTTCCAGGCCCTGGTGACCCTGACCAATCGCCAGTACAGCGCTATCGAGGGCATGGTCCACAGCCTGCCGGTGCTGCCGCCCTCGCCCAACGACGCCAAGACCTGGGTCGATACCGCCGCCCAACAGAATCTCGATCTGCAAGCCATTAATCATGCCGTGGAAGCCGCGCAGCAGACCGTGCGCCAGCGCAAGGCCGGGCATGCGCCGACCGTCGATGCCGTGGCCACTTACCAGCGCGGCGACAACGACGCACTGGGCCTGACCAACCCCAACTACACCGGGCAGAACTACGGCGGCGATGTCGAGCAGCGCACGATCGGTGTGCAGTTGAACATTCCGTTGTACAGCGGCGGGCTGACCAGCTCGCAAGTGCGTGAAGCCTACGCGCGCCTGACCCAGAGCGAGCAGCGTCGCGAGAGCCTGCGCCGCCAGGTGGTGGAGAACACCCGCAACCTGCACCGCGCGGTGAACACCGATGTCGAACAGGTGCAGGCGCGCAAGCAGTCGATCATCTCCAACCAGAGCGCGCTGGAAGCCACGGAAATCGGCTATCAGGTCGGCACCCGCAACATCGTCGATGTGCTGGATGCCCAGCGTCAGTTGTATGCCTCGGTGCGCGACTACAACAACACCCGCTACGACTACATCCTCGACAGCCTGCGCCTGAAGCAGGCCGCCGGCACATTGAGCCCGGATGATTTGCAGGACCTGGCCCGCTATCTCAAGCCCGACTACAACCCGGACAAGGACTTCCTGCCGCCAGACCTGGCCGAGGCCGCACGCAAGAACTTCGAGCGCCCGGCTAAACGCTGATACCACGCACATCGCGTCTGGCACCGCACCCGTAGGAGCTGCTTTAGCTGCGAACTGCAACGCCACAGTTCCCGGCTAAAGCCGGTCCTACGGTCGATGCCCGTCACATCAACCGGGCAATCAAATCCAGCAATCGCTGCAGCGCGCCCTGGTTGGCTTTCATCACCTGCAACCCGGCATCGCTCATGCGGCGGGCCTTTTCAGGGTCATCGAACAGACCCTGCACCGCCGTCGCCAACGCCTGCGGGTCGCTGACTTCGAGCAAGGCGCCGGCGCTGCGCAGCATGGCGGCAATTTCGAGGAAGTTGAACAGGTGCGGCCCGCTGAGCACCGGCTTTGCCAACGCCGCGGGCTCCAGCAGATTATGCCCGCCATTGGCGACCAGGCTGCCGCCGACAAAGGCGCAGTCGGCCAGCGCATAGAGAAACAGCAGCTCGCCCATGGTGTCGCCGAGCAGCACGGTGGTCGATGCCTCGACAGCCTGACCACTTGAGCGGCGCACGGTATTGAAGCCCTGCTGCACGCACAGCTCATGCACGCTGTTGAAACGCTCAGGGTGGCGCGGCACCACAATCAGCAGCGCCTCAGGATGACGGGCCAGCACCAGTCGATGCGCCGCCAGAATACTTTCGTCCTCACCCGCATGGGTGCTGGCCGCGATCCACACCGGTCGCGCGCCGGCCTGCCATTGCTCGCGCAATTGCGCCGCCTGCACCAGCAGTTGCGGGTCAATACTCAGGTCAAACTTGATCGAGCCGGTCACGGTCACGCATTCAGGCCGCGCGCCCAGCACCCGGAAACGCTCGGCTTCGGTTTCGGTCTGCACGGCAAAGCCGTTCATCTCGGCCAGCATCGGCCGGGTCAGCCCGGCAAACCGCCCGTAGCCGCGTGCCGAACGCTCGGACAAGCGGGCATTGGCCAGCACCACCGGGATGCCACGGCGGGCGCACTGGTGAATATGGTTGGGCCACAGTTCAGTCTCCATGATGATGCCCAGCCGTGGCCGCACATGATCGAGAAAACGCGCCGCCGCCCAGGGCAGGTCGTATGGCAGATAACAGTGCTGAATGCGCGGCTCGCCTGCGAACAGCGCGCGGATGCGTTCGGAACCGGTGGGCGTCATGCAGGTGATGGTGATGGGCAGGTCCGGGTAGGCCTTGAGCAAGGCGCGCACCATGGGCGCGGCGGCGATGCTCTCGCCCACCGACACCGCATGCACCCAGATACCGCCCGGCTGCATGGGCGGCAGGCCAAAGGCAAAGCGCTCCTTGATGCGCTGGCGATACGCCGGCGCCTTGCGCGCACGCAATAACAGGCGCAGCGCAACCAGCGGCAGGCCCAGGTGAAACAGCAGGGTATAAAGGGTTCTGTTCATGGCGGCGAAGTTTACAAGGATCTGCGTCCGCCCGCGCCTATCCGATGGCCTGCAAATGCACGGCGAAGCGTTCGGCCAGCCATTGCGCGACCGGCCCCAAAGGTTCGTCGCGGCGCCAGGCCAGTTCGGTGACCAGCGCCGGCGGGCGCCATTCGCTGGCCAGTTCGACCATCTGCGCCTGGTAGGTCGGGTACTGCACCACATGGCGCGGCAGCCAGGCCCAGCCCAGGCCGCGCATCAGCAACTCGGCCATGGCGTAGAAACTGTCGGCGCGCCAGATCAGCGGGCTGATCGCCTCGCCACCGGGGTAATCGCTGTGCTGCGGGGTGATCAGCAACTGGCGATGACAGGCCAGTTGCTGGCGGGTGACCTGCCGCTCACGGGCCAGCGGGTGATCGACCGCGCACACGGTGACCATCTCGACACTGCCCAGTGTGCGGCGCTCCAATGATGACGGGATGTGTTCATGGTGAAAGAACAGGCCCAGGTCAGCGCGGCGCTCCACCAACTTGCGCGCCACATCGCCCTGGGCGTTGCTGGCCAGTTGCACTTGCAGGTACGGGAAGCGGCTGGACAGCTCTTTCAGGCTGTCGATCACCGGCTGGTAAGGCATGGCTTCGTCCTGCGCGATGCGCAGCAGCGCTTCCTGGCCGCGCATCAGCGCCAGCGCCCGGCCGTCCAGACGTTCGCACTGGCGCAGCAGCTCGCGGGCATCGGCCAGCAGCGCCTCGCCATTGTCGGTCAGGCGCGGCTGACGCCCGCTGCTGCGCTCGAACAGGGTCACGCCCAAATCCGCTTCAAGCAGGGCAATGGCATTGCTGATCGCAGATTGCGCCTTGCGCTGCTCACGGGCCACAGCCGAAAACGAGCGTAATTCAGCCACACGCAGAAACATTCGCAGCTGTTCAAGATTCCACTGTTCGGCCATCATCCTATCTCTTTATCAGATGGGTAATGACTTTACCCCATCTGGCCAACGCCTAAAATGCCGGGCACCCAAAGAAGGAGTCCGACCATGAATGCCTATTACCTGCTGGCCATCGCCATCTGCGCCGAAGTCATTGCCACCACCTCGATGAAAGCCGTCAAAGGCCTGAGCACCCCGCTGCCGCTGCTGCTGGTGATTTGTGGTTATGCCATCGCTTTCTGGATGCTGATCATCGTGGTGCGCACCATCCCGGTGGGTATCGCCTACGCCATCTGGTCGGGCATGGGCATTGTGCTGGTGAGCATTGCCGCGCTGTTTATCTACGGCCAGAAACTCGACTTGCCAGCCATGCTTGGCATGGGCCTGATCGTGCTGGGCGTGGTGGTGATCCAGTTGTTTTCGAAAACCGCAGGGCACTGATTGCCCCATAGGGTGCCTCTAAAAACGTAGGCGAGGCAGTCAACGCAAGGCAAAAACAGGCGAGCAACGGTCGGAGTCGCGTTCGACTTTACGAGTTGTAAATGAGCATTTGACCGGGCTGGCGCTCCAGCCTGTTTTTAACGCAGCGATGACAACGCAGGTAGTTTTTAGAGGTGCCCTATATACTGGCGGGCATCGTTTAGCTAAGAGGTGCCCATGCCATCTGTTATTTCCACCGACGTCCTGATCGTGGGCGGTGGTGTTGCCGGTCTTTGGCTCAATGCCCGCCTGCGTCGCCAGGGGTTTTCCACCGTGCTGGTAGAAAGCGGCCCTCTGGGTGGCGGGCAAAGCCTGAAATCGCAGGGCATCATTCATGGCGGCGCCAAGTACGCGCTGCATGGCGCGCTCAGCGGCGCCTCCGAGGCGATTGCCGACATGCCGCGGCGCTGGCGCGAGGCGCTGGACGGCCAGGGCGAGATCGATCTGGCCGGCGTGCGTTTGTTGTCCGACGCGCACTATCTCTGGTCGCCGGGCACCCTGGCCGGCAACCTCACCAGCTTCTTTGCCAGCAAGGCCGTTCGTGGCCGGGTCGATCAGGTCAAGGGCGATGCCCTGCCGCCTGCGCTTCAGCACCCAAAATTCAAGGGCAAGGTCTATCGCCTGGCCGAACTGGTGGTGGATGTCCCGAGCCTGATCGAGCGCCTGGCGCAGCTGGCCGGCGACAGCCTGCTGGCCGGCCAGACGATCGAACCGCTGCATGCCGGCGAGCAATTGATCGGCCTGCGCGTGGATGGCCGCGAGATCCATGCCCGACGCATCGTGCTCAGCGCCGGTGCCGGCACCGCGTCGTTGCTCGAAGCGCTGGGCATCCGCCAGCCACAAATGCAACGCCGGCCGCTGCACATGGTGCTGGTCAAGGGCCCGACCCTCAAGCCGCTATTCGCCCACTGCCTGGGCGGCGGACCCAAGCCGCGCATTACCGTCACCACTCACCCGGCCGCCGATGGCCAGCATGTCTGGTACCTGGGCGGCGACATCGCCGAAGCCGATGGCGTGGCCCGCGAGCCGGCCGCGCAGATTGCGACCGCCCGCGAAGAACTGCAAAAGCTGTTGCCGTGGATCGACCTCGACCAGGCGCAATGGGCGACCTTGCGGGTCGACCGCGCCGAGCCCGCGCAATCGGGCCTGGTGCGCCCCGACAACGCCTTTGTCGATGTGCAGGGTCCTTTGCTGGTCGGCTGGCCGACCAAACTGGCGCTGGCCCCGGACTTTGCCGACCGGGTACTGGCTGCGCTGAGCAAAGACGGCATCCAGCCGACCGCGCACGCCCTGCCTGCCGACCTGCCCAAGCCACCGTTGGCCATACCTGTCTGGGATCAACTGCTGCCATGACCCTGCCGACCCTGCATGACCTGCATCGCCCGTTGGGCAACACCGGCCTGAGCGTTTCACCGCTGGGCCTGGGAACCGTCAAGCTGGGCCGCGACCAAGGGGTGAAATACCCCAACGGCTTCAGCATCCCCGATGACCAGCAAGCCGCCAGCCTGTTGCGCCAGGCGCGTGAGCTGGGCATCAACCTGCTCGACACCGCGCCCGCCTACGGCATCAGCGAAGAACGCCTCGGCCCGCTGCTGCGCGGCCAGCGTCAGGACTGGGTGATCGTCAGCAAGGTCGGTGAAGAATTCGCCAATGGCCTGTCGCACCACGACTTCAGTGCTGCACACACCCGGCACTCCATCGAGCGCAGCCTGAAACGTCTCGAAACTGATTTTATCGACATGGTTCTGGTGCATTCCGACGGCAACGACCTGGCGATTCTCAACGACACGCCGGTGTACCAGACCCTCGCTGAACTCAAGCGTGAAGGCAAGATTCGCAGCTTCGGCTTCTCTGGCAAAACCGTCGAAGGCGGCCTGCTGGCGTTGCGTGAAGGCGACTGCGCCATGGTCACCTACAACCTCAATGAACAAAGCGAAAAACCGGTTCTGGACTACGCTGCCGCTCACGGTAAAGCGATTCTGGTGAAAAAGGCGCTGGCCAGTGGTCACATCTGTCTGGAACCGGGTGTCGACCCGGTACGGGCCAGCTTCGGTTTACTCTTCGCACATCCAGGCGTGGCCAGTGCAATCGTCGGGACCATCAACCCTGTACACCTGGCGCACAACGTGGCCAGTGCCGCAGCCGTGATTCGTCGTCAAGCCTGACGCCGGCGGCCGACCCCAACGCAAGAAGGAGCCGATATGCCGCGAACCCTGATCCGCAACAACCCCAGCAACTTCAAGACCCTCTCGCTGCTGGTCGAGGCCAGCGCCGAAGGCCTCAGTTATGAAAGTGTCGGCATGCCGCTCAACTTCGCCCAGACCCTGCAACGCCGGCGCAAGATCGAGGTGCCGGATAACGAATGCTTTACCACGGAGCTTGCCAACCTTGGGGTGTCGATCCGCCTGACGCTCAGCTGGCAGAACCGCGACTACTGGGTATTGGTCCGCCAACGGCGCAAGGATCGCGGCGATGTGGTGCTCAAGCTGATTTCCGGCTATGTGCCGGCCCACGAACTGAGCCTGCCGCTGCACACCGCCATTCAGGAAGTGGCCGAAGAATGCCTGATCGAGACGCCGCAAGGCTGGCTCAGCGGGCGCTACAAAGACACCTGGCTGCCGGCGCCGTATGCCGCAGCGCTGCATTACCGCGAGGCCATGCCGTTCAGCCTGAGTCCGTTGTCGGGCGCCGCCAGGCCGGTGCGCAGCGGCAGCCTGACGCTGATCGAACGACCCCGCGCCTATGTGCACTTGCCCACCGCCTCGCTGCAACTGATCTACGACATGCGCCTGGAAATCCCGCGTGAAGCCCGGCCGGTGAGCCTGTTCCACGTCGATGAGAGCCTTGAAGACCAGCACCTGGTCGCGCGCCTGAACCGCAGCAAGCCGGACCTGTACCTGATGCCGCTGGAAAACGGCAGCCCGCTGCCGGAGCTGTACACCCTCAAGCGCGACCGGCTGACGCCAGTGGGCACACGCGGTTTGTACCTGGCCGAAAGCTTCGCCCGTCAGGAAGGCTGGGTCGTCAGTGAAGAGCGGATTCGCTGGAAGGACTGGCTGCGCCAGCAGGGCCTGACGCCGCCGCCCAAAACCACCGGGCTGACGCGCCTGACCGGCAAGGCCCGCGAGCTGCTGCAAAGAGCGCGCTCGCGACTGGCCAAATAAGAACGACTGGCCGGCACTCTGGTTAAGCCGGATTTCGCCAATACTTCTTCTGGCACCGAATCTGTAGGAGCGCGCTTGCCGGAATGCCGGACCACCGCGACCGGCTGCGCTAGCAGTCGTCAATTTTCAGTGTTTCCGAGATTTTGCGAGCGCTGCGCACTCGGTCGCGGGCAAGCGTGCTCCTACAGGGGTGAATTTAAAACTCAATAAAATCAATAACTTATTTTATGTTTGATAAGGGCGAGGCGCCTACGACGACGGCGGGGTTATTGCCCGCGGATCTTCTCGACGATGGCGGTGGTCGAGCTGTTCTCGACCAGCCCCAGCACTTTCACTTCGCCGCCGTAAGCGCTGACGATATCGGCACCGACCACCTGGTCGACACTGTAGTCGCCGCCCTTGACCAGTACATCGGGCTTGATGTGCCCGAGCAGGTTTTCAGGGGTGCCTTCGGCAAAGCTGATCACCCAGTCCACCGCGCCCAAACCTGCCAGCACCGCCATGCGCCGGTCGACGCTGTTGATCGGCCGACCCGGACCTTTCAGGCGGCTGACCGAAGCGTCGTCGTTGATGGCAACGATCAGCCGGTCGCCCTGGGCGCGGGCCTGTTCCAGATAGGTGACATGGCCGGCATGCAGAATATCGAAGCAGCCGTTGGTGAAGACGATCTTCTCGTTGTGCGCACGGGCATCATCCACCGCCAGCAGCAACTGCTCCAGGCCGAGTACGCCGCGCTCCGAGCCCTCTTCACGCTGGATAGCGCGGCGCAGCTCAGGCGCGCTGATCGCCGCCGTACCGAGCTTGCCGACCACGATGCTGGCCGCCAGATTGGCCAGGCCCACCGCGTTGGGCAGCTCTTCGCCAGCCGCCAGGGCAGCGGCCAGTGTGGAAATCACCGTATCGCCGGCACCGGTGACATCGAACACTTCACGGGCACGCGCCGGCAGGTGCAAGGCTGCATGCTCGGGGCGCAACAGGGTCATGCCGTGCTCGCCACGGGTCACCAGCAAAGCACCCAGTTCCAGCTCGTGCATCAACTGCGCGCCCTTGGCGACCAGCTCGCTCTCGTCGCTGCAATGGCCGACGATGGCTTCGAATTCGCTGAGGTTCGGCGTAATCACGCTGGCGCCACGGTAGATCGAGAAATCCTTGCCCTTGGGATCGGCCAGCACTGGAATGCCGCGATCGCGGGCGGCCTGGATCAGCACCTGGTGGTTTTTCAGCGCACCCTTGCCGTAATCGGACAGCACCAGCACCTTGACGCCTTCGAGCAGGCGATCGACCTCCTCGCTCAGGGCCAGGCCGTCGGTGGCAAAGGGTTCTTCGAAATCGATGCGCAGCAATTGCTGGTGACGGCTCATGACCCGCAGTTTGACGATGGTCGGCTGGTGCGCGATGCGCTGAAAGCGCGCCACGACACCGGCAGCCTTGAGGCTGTTGGCCAGGCTGTCGGCCGCCTCGTCTGCGCCGGTGACGCCGACCAGCGATGCCGGCGCGCCAAGGGCTGCAATGTTCAGCGCCACGTTGGCCGCACCACCGGGACGGTCCTCGATCTGATCGACCTTGACCACCGGCACCGGGGCCTCGGGGGAGATACGCGAGGTGCCACCATGCCAGTAACGGTCGAGCATGACATCACCCACCACCAGGACAGGCGCTTGGTCGAAACGCGGCATGGACAACTTCATAGAAAAACTCGTACCAGAACTGAACAGGGGCCGAATCTTAGCACAGGGCTTTTAATCTGTTGGAACGGCCCGCTGCGGTAATCAAATCGCCCCGCTGGGCGCCGGTTCATCCAGCCCCATGGCGTGCAGGCGGGCGTAATAACCGTTCTGCGCCAGCAGTTGGGGATGGGTGCCACGCTCGACGATGCGTCCGCCGTCCATGACCAGAATCAGGTCGGCCTTTTCGATGGTCGACAGGCGGTGCGCGATGACCAGCGTGGTGCGCCCTTCCATGACCTGGTCCAGTGCGCCCTGGATGTGCCGCTCCGACTCGGTATCGAGTGCCGACGTCGCTTCGTCGAGGATCAGCAGCGGTGCGTTTTTCAGCAATGCCCGGGCAATCGCCAGGCGCTGGCGCTGGCCGCCGGACAACAGCACGCCGTTTTCGCCGACCTGGGTGTCCAGGCCTTCTGGCAACTTGTCGATGAATTCCTTGGCATAGGCCGCAGCGGCAGCCTGTTCGATATCGGCACGTGGCGCGCCGGCCAGGTCGCCATAGGCGATGTTGTTGGCCACGCTGTCGTTGAACAGGGTGACGTTCTGGTTGACCTGGGCAATGTGCCGACGCAGGTTACGCAGGCGATAGTCGTTGATATCGACGCCATCGAGCAGGATCTGCCCGTTTTCATGGCCATAAAAGCGCGGAATCAGGTTGGCCAGGGTCGACTTGCCGCTGCCCGAACGCCCCACCAGCGCCACCATCTGACCGGGTTCTGCGACGAAGCTGATGTCGTCGAGCACCACGCGGTCTGTCTGTGGATAGGCAAAGGTGAGGTTCTTGACCTCAAGACGGCCTTGCACACGTTCGCGCTCGAACGTACCGGTATCGACTTCCGGCGTGACATCGAGCTGTTCGAAGATGCTTTCGGCACCGGCGACGCCCTTCTGGATCGTCGAGCTGACTTCGGACAACTGGCGAATCGGCTTGGGCAGCAGGCCGGCGGCGGTGATGTATGCCACCAGATCGCCCGCCGTGGCGTCACCACGCAGCAACAGCACCAGGAACATCAGGGTCGCCATCGCGGTGTAGATCACCAGTTGCAGCATCGGCGTGTAGACCGCGCCGGTCTTGGTCATGCGCAGTTGCTTCTCGGTGTTGCTGTCGCTGGCCTTGGCAAAGCGCTCCTGCTCGTACTGCTCGCCGCCAAAGCTGCGCACCACGCGATAGCCCTGGATGGTCTCGGAGGCCACATGGGTGACATCGCCCATGGCCACCTGGATTTTCTTGCTCTGCTTGCGAAATTTCTTGCTGGCGCTGCCGACCATGACCGCGATCAGCGGCAGGATGGCGAGCATCACCAGGGTCAGTTTCCAGTTCATCCACAACAGATAGATGAACAGGAACACCACGGTCAGCCCTTCGCGGATCACCACTTTGATTGCATCGGTGGCGGCACCGGTGACCATGGTCACGTTAAAGGTGATGCGCGAGATCAGGTGGCCGGAGTTGTGGGTGTCGAAATAGCGGTTCGGCAGCACCAGCAGCTTGTTGAACAGCTCGACGCGCAAGTCGTGCACCAGCCCCAGCGATACCTTGGCCAGAAAGTAGTTACCCAGAAACGAGCCCAGTCCTTGCCAGGCCGCAATCAATACGATCAGCAGCGGCACCGCCTGCAACAATTGCAGCTTGTTGAGGTAGGGCACGTTGGGAAACAGCACCACTTCAGGGTTGGTCAGGCCATCGACGAAGTATTTGAGAATGCCCGCCAGCATGGGCTGGGTGGAGGCAAAGATCACAAAGCCGACGATACTGAGCAAAAAGATGCCCACATACGGACGCACATAGGTCAACAGGCGCAGATAGATCTTCACGCTGGACGGCGCGGACGATTCGGAAGTTGCCATGGGAATCCGTCGAGTCAAAAAGAGGCCGAATTGTATCACAAGCGCTTTTTGTGGCCGCCTGCTGGGGTAACATGGCCGACTTCAAAAGGCTGACGCAGAATCCGGAGTATCGATGCAAGCGCTTGACCATGCCCGCTACCTTGACCTGGTCCAGGGCGCAGAAGTACTCGAAGCCGACGGCACGGGCGACAAGGTCTTGCGCCTGTCCGACGGTTCGATGCTCAAGCTGTTCCGCCGCAAGCGCCTGATCAGCTCGGCCGCCTGGTATCCCTACGCCACCCGCTTTGCCGACAACTGCCAGGCCCTGGCACAACGGGCGGTGCCGTGCCCGCAGGTGCGCTGCGTGTTCCGTATTGCCGCCATCGAGCGCGATGCGGTGCATTACACGCCACTGCCCGGCAAGACCTTGCGCCAGTTGCTCGACGATGCCGGCCGTGACGACGAACTGCGTCGCCAGCTGGGGCGTTTCATCGCCGACCTGCATCACAAAGGCATCTACTTTCGCTCGGCGCACCTGGGCAATGTGGTGCTGACGCCTGAAGGCGCGCTAGGCCTGATCGACATCGCCGACATGAAGACCTACCGGCAACCCTTGCGTAAAGCCCTGCGCCTGCGCAACTTCAAACACATGCTGCGCTACACCCAGGACCGCCAGTGGCTGCTGGGTGAAGGCAATCCTGCGTTTATCGAAGCCTATCTGGCGGCGCAGAGTGTGTGCAGCGAGGCGGAGCTGAGGCAAGCGGTGGGCTGATGCCCGACCGCTTTACGGCGTTGGCGCGATGATCGGCACAGGCCCGCGCTGGACGCGGCGACCCAGAATCATCGCGGCGGGCAGCAGCACCAGCAGCCATAGCTCGTCGGGGTTGCCCACCAGCTTGCTGCCGTCGAAGTTGAGCATCACCAGCGCACAGGCCAGGTAGCAACCCCAGGCATCGCGCTGGCGCCAGGCTTGCCACAGGCTCATGGCCATGACCACCACGAACAGCACCAGCGATACGCCGCCGGTGTACAGGCCCATCGCGACGAAGATGTTGTGCGGGTGCTGGATCGGAATGCCGCCGGTCAAGGTGCGGGTGGTCTGGAAGTCGACCCCGCAACCCAGTACCCAGCCACAGTGGCCCCACTCGGCGGTCATGATCTCGAACAGTTCGATGCGGTACGAATCGCCGCGCACGAACAACAGCCTGACCCACTGCTCTTCCCAGCACAGCCACAGCGTCAGGCCGGTGACCAGCGCCACCGCCAGCAAGGCCAGGCTGGCCATGCGCGGAAAACGGTACAGGGTGTACAAGCCCCACAACCCCACCAGCAGCCCGAGGCCAACCAGCGCCGTGCGGGTCTGTACCACATAGGCGGCGGCCAGCAAGGTCAGGGCGATGGCGCAGGCGGCCTCGATCCAGCGTCGTTGCCGGACCCATAACGGCAAGGCCAGGGCCAGCGCACAGACCAGCCAGGCGCTGCTGTAGATCACGTTATCGACACGCCCCGGCAGTATCGCCACCCGCTCGCCGAGCACGAACTGCCCGGTCGTCCAGCTGTGCAGGCTGCCGGCGAAGATATACAGGCACACGGTCCAGAACAGCCCGCGCACGAACACCCCGCCGTTGAACAGCGCCATGGGCGTAAGCCCTGCGATGATGAACACGAACAGGCTGACGTAAACAATGTGCTTGTAGAACTGGAAGTCGGCCGAGAACACCGCCGGCACCAGAAACCACAGCATGAAGGCGGCCCAGACTCGCCCCAATGGCTGGCTGAAGACTTTTGCGCCACGGGCCTTGATCAGGAAGAACAGGCCCGGCAGCGCCATGGTGCCGTAGAACAGATTATTGGTGAACTTGGCCGAGTCGTGCAGGATGAAGCTCAGCAAAAAGGCGCACAGGGCGGCGCCAAAATAGAGCTGGCTCTTGCTGAACGGGGCACGCAGGCCATCAACCGACATTATGGAGTAACCAACCTGTTATCAGACCCGCGACCAGCATGGCGATCAGCTTGACCCGTTCGCGGCGTTTGCGGCGTTGTTTGTCTACGCGCTCCTGGGACACCACGACATGGCTACCGAAGCCGGTGTGCAGAACGGCGTCGTTTTCCAGAATAAGCGCATAGCGGTTTTGCGAAGCATAGACCTGGGACAGCTTCTTTTCGCCGCCGTGGTCAGCATACGGAGCATGCTCTTTATAGTCGGCAAGACGACGCAAACCCGGGTTGAAGGAAAAACCCTGCCACTCCGCTTTGTGCGAGCCCAGCTTGTAGAACGGGATGCCTTGCACCACTTCGCGCTCGTTGAGGAACACGTAAGGGCTGTGCACCAACAAATCGTGATTGTAGCTGCGCAGCCAGACCTGCAACGCCTGCGGGTCGTTGACCAGCAGGGTCATCGATTCTTCGATAAAGCCTGGGCGGTAGAAGTCCCAGTCGTCTTCGCAATGAAACACCCACGTGGTTTCGATCAGCGCGTAGGCGGCATCGACCGAGCGCATCTGGCCCAGCTTGGGGTTGTTGACGATAAACCGGGTATGCGCCTGCCAATGCTCGGGAATACAGGCCCTGACCTGTTCGTCACCGGAGTCTTCGGTAATCAGCACGTGGCGGATGGGCGCGGTATTGAAACGGTCGAACGTTTCCAGGGTGCGCTTCAACAGGTCGAAACGGCCACAGCTGGTGACAACCAGTGTGATCTCGCTGTTTTCGCTGAATACCATCATGGGTTCCCAATCTTTGTAGGTTTTTGGACGTCACACACCGAACCAGCTCCGCACGCGATCCAGCAGGCCGGGGGCCGGGCGAGCCCTCAACGGGGGCTGCAAGGCGTCGACGATGGTCTTGCCAAGGGCATGAAATGTATAGCGTTGCTCTACCAGCGTCTGCCCATTACGCGAAATTTCATCAGCCAGAGACGAATCTTCACGTAATTGGCGTAATTTCCTACGCAGCTCTTCGATATCGCGGTACAGCACGATGTTGCGCATGTCTTCAAAGCCCAGCGCGCGGTTTTCCTCGCTGCCCTGATCGAAGGCCAGCAGCACGCAACCGCAGGCCATGGCCTCGAAGTTCTTGATCATGTATTCGCCCATGCCGACATCGGCGCTGACGAAAAAGCGGATGCGGTTCAGCGTCGCGCAATATTCCTCACCCGACTTGGTGCGGGTCACCAGCAGCGGCTCGACCTTGGCCAGCTCATCGAGCAAGGCCTTGCGGCCGCTGTAGGCCACGCTTTTGGTGCTGCCGACGAAGGCCAGTTCGATATCGCGCTCACGGCCCTGGCCTTGTACCAGCCCCTGGTCGTAGCCCTTGGGCACGAACACCGCATCGAAGCCCTCGGCGCGCAGGCGCTCGGTGACCACAAAGCCCGAGGTAATCACCCGCGCCCACGGCAACTTGCGGTAGTGCGCGCTGAATTTGCCGGTGTATTTGCACGGAATGTAATTCTGGTAGGCGTCGTGCTCCAGGATCACCAGGTTGGGCAGGCTGCGGATAAAGCCCACCTGCCGCACTTCCTGCTTGAAGCGCAAAAAGAACACGATCCGGTCGTAGCGGGTCACGTCCACTTCGCGGCGGAAATACCCGCGCAGGTCGCGCTGCTCTTCGGAGCTCAGCCAGCGCAGGTCACATTCGCAGTGCGCGGCGATGCCTTCGTACAGGCGGTCGAGAATGGCGCGCTGTTCCTTCTGGACCAGAAATAGAACTCTCATGGGTTTCCTTGCAGTCGGAGTGCCTGCTGAAGCTGAATCAGATATCGCTGCGCCAGAACAACTCATGTCGCCGCACAGCCTTACGGAAAAATTCGTTCTCGCCCTCGGCAGGCACTCGCCGCCCGGCCAGCACACGCTGCAACAGCCTGCGCAGCTTGCGCTTGAACGGCATCGGCGGTTGCAGGTCGTGCATCATGCCCAGCGCCATGGCCTTGTCGCGCCGCACATCGGCCGGCAGCACCAGGCTGTACGGCGTCAGCGTTTGTTGCGCATCGAACACCGGCGGCAGGCTCACGCCCTCGTGGGCATTGCCCATCGGCCAGCGGTCGTTGTCATGCAGGTGATTGGCGTAGCCCAGAATCAGCTCCGGCTGCCAGGCCAGGCCTTGCAAGGCCTCACGCACCGCCGCCTGCGCGCAGATATGGTCCGGGTGCGGGTCGATGTTCGGTTGCGGCATCACCAGCACCTGCGGGCGGGCTTGCATGATCACGGCGCGCAGGTCGGCCAGCAGGTTGTTCCAGCTCGGCACGCCGTCATCGCCGGGCAGCGCCAGGCTGTTGAACTGGCGAAACAGCCGGGTATCGGCCAGTTCCGCTTCGCGCGAGGCAATCGGTTGATCGGGGGCTGCCTGCATGGCCGGCAGTTGCAGGCAGAAATAGCCCAGTTGCACGCAATGCGCCTCGGGCACGCCGGCCCAGCGCGGCACCGCAATGCTGTCCCAGGCACGTAAACGGCCCTTGAGTTGCGCCGCCTCGCGGGTGCTCAAACCCATGCGCCGGTAATGCTCTGCCTCGATTTCGCCGGCCGTCAGGGTCACGATCCAGGCTTCATCGGCCTGGCTGTACAAGCCATAGGCCGCCAGCTCCGCGTCATCGGCATGCGGGGCGATGACCATGACCCGCTGCTGGCGAACGTCGGCATGCCGTGACAGCCACAGCCGCGGCGTACCGCCCACGGTGCAATAGCGCCCGCGCAGGTGCAGGCGGCCTTCGCCCAGCGAGCGGCCCAGGCCGGTCAGGTTCAGATAGCGCACGCCATCGACGCCGCGCTCGAAGGTCTGCACATCGCCCTCGTCGCTGCCGATCAGTTGCACGGCTGGGTCAAGAAAGCGCCCCAGCCAGTGGCTGCGCACAGTCACTGCCAGGATCAGGGTTTCATCGCCGTGCAGCGGGCCGGGCAGCTCGACGTTCAAGCGGCCCTTGTCCAGGCGCACGCCCGGCACTTCGTCACGGTCGGCAAACCGGTAATGGTAATCGTCGCCCGGCGCATAGAACAGGTGGTCGGCAAACCAGGCTTCATGGGCCATCCATACCGCCACCGCCAGCAGCGGCACCAGCCACCAGGCCAGCAACACACCGGCACTGATCAGTACCAGCAGGACGACCAGCAAGGCCATGCGTTTGTTGCGCCGATGGCGCTTGAGTAACTGTTGTTTGCGGCTCACACCTGAAATACCGGGACGGGGTTGCACCAACGGTCCTTGTATTCACGGTCGGCGCGGCCGAACGAGAAGCGCAACGGCTTGTTCAGGGCCCGAGCGCTTTCCCAGGCGCTCTGGGTGTTGATGAAGCTCAATACGCTGCCAGGGCTGAACGCACGGTTTTCCGGGTCGACGCCGCCATTGACGTACTCGACGCTGACCCAGCGCGGCGCTTCGACGCGGTACACCAGCTGGATCGCAATCGGCGCACCGTCGAGAAACAGCACCGAACCGATCAGCCATTCGCGCAGCAGCTCGATCACATCGCTCATGCGCTCGGCACCGGTGGCGGCAAAGCCCCAGCGGCGCTGAAACAGATCGCAGTAGATGCGCGCCAGCGTGGTGCTGTCGAACTCGCTGACCGCGTGCACCGTGCCGCCCGCTTCTTCGAGCAGGCGCAGCTCGCGGCGCTGGTTATAACGAAACTTTTTTGACAGGTCTTCAGGCTCGCGGGCCATGGCCAAGGATTCGGCCTGCGGCTTATAGGTGCTGATACGCCCCTCATTAAGGGCAGAAAGGTAGCGGCCGCGATGGCGCAATGCGATGTGGGCATCCTCGGCCACCGGCACGATCAGCTCGGCGTTGCCCAGGTCGAACAAACCTTTTTTGCCATGCCGCTTGAGTTCACCCTTGTCCAGCGCCAGCGCACGTCCCCAGGTGGCAATCGCCGCCTTGAGCTCGCCGCCCTGTTCCCAGGCCAGGTAGCGCACGGGAATGCCGGCCAGTGCCGACAGCCGCTCGACCACTTGCGGGTGAGTGGCCACGCTGCCGCCGTAACGCTGCCAGGTCTGTTCATACGTGGCAGCATCGACAGCGGTCCAGCCGCGCTCGCGAAAGCCCTGAAAGAAATTGAGCATCAAGACTCCACGGCCAGCCGGTTGACCTGCGGCAGGTGCCAGAACACCTTGCGCACCGCATGATCGGAAAAGCGTTCTTGCAGCCGTTGCAGCATCTGGTCGGCGCACGCCTGGCGCTGGCCGTCATCGAGCTGCGACAGGTGCACCAGCCCTTGGGCCATGTGCTCGGCATCGCCCAGCGGAAACAATACGCCCACGCCCTCGACCACTTCCTTGGCACCGCCGCAAGACGTGGCCAGCAGCGGCAGGCCGGCGACCATGGCTTCCAGCAATACCATGCCGAAGGGCTCGTGGTCGGAGCTCAGGGCAAACACATCAAAGGCCTTGAAATAGCGCCGTGCGTCCGCGACCTGGCCAAGAAACAGCACTTGCGGGCCGATGCCCAGTTCCAGCGCCAGGTCCTTGAGCGACTGCTCCAGGCGGCCCTTGCCGAGAATCACCAGTTGACTGCCTGCCGGCAGGTTCGGCAGCGCGTGGGCAAAACCGCGCAGCAGCGTGGCCTGGTCCTTGTCGGGGTGCAGGCGCCCGACATTGCCGACAATCCAGGCATCGTCTGCCAGTTTCAGCTCGCGACGGGCATCTTCACGGCTGAACTGGCTGCCTTGCAGTTGTTCGACATCGATGCGGTTGTACAGCGTCTCGATGCGCTCGGCCGGCCACTTGGGCAGGCTTTTGCGCATGTCGTCGCGCACCGCATCCGACACCCCGAGCAGGCTCAGGCGCTGGCGGAACAGGTTGGCAAACAGCCGGCGGCTGCCGCGCTGATAGTCGCCGAAAGCGTGGTGTACACCGATGACCGGCAATCGGGTCGCCAGCAAGGCGATGTACACCGGCTTGAAGCGGTGCGCGATGCAGAAATCAAAGCGCCGGGTGGCGGCGATCTTGCGCAGGGCCGCGATGGCGCCCAGCTTCAGGCCACGAATGGCGCTGGAGCTGAACTGCATGAACAGCACTTCGTCAGAACCGCAGTCGGCAATCACGTCCGGGTTGTAGTCGCCGGTCAGAAAGACCGTGGTCACCCGATAGCCCTTGCCGGCGAACAGACTGGCGTACTGCCGTGCGCAGTCCAGGAACGGCCCGTCATAGCCGTGGCAGAACTGCAACACATGGCGCTCAGCCGGCAGTGTCATTTGAGCGCCTCTAAAAACGTAGGCGAGGCAGTCAGCGCAAGGCAAAAACAGGCGAGGAAGCGGAGCTTACTGGAGTAAGTGAGCATTCCGAGGCTGTTTTTAACGCAGCGATGACAACGCAGGTAGTTTTTAGAGCTGCTCATAAGCCTTCACACCGTCTTTGACCACCAGGATATCTTCCATGATCAGGTATTCCAGGTCCGAGCCGAAGAACATGTTCAGCGCATCGGTCGGCGAGCAGATCATCGGTTCGCCACGGCGGTTCAGCGAGGTGTTCAGCGACACGCCGTTGCCGGTGAGGTTTTCCAGCGCCTTCATCATGTCGTAGTAGCGCGGGTTGTATTCGCGCTTGAGCACCTGGGCCCGCGAGGTGCCGTCTTCATGGACGACTTCCGGCACGCGGGTCTTCCATTCTTCGGCGACTTCGAAAGTGAAGGTCATGAACGGCGCCGGGTGATCGATGGTGATCATCTGCGGTGCAACGGTGTCGAGCATCGACGGGCAGAAGGGTCTCCAGCGCTCGCGGAACTTGATCTGCTCGTTGATGCGGTTGGCGACGCCCGGCACGCTCGGGCAGCCGATGATCGAACGACCGCCCAGGGCGCGCGGACCGAACTCCATGCGGCCCTGGAACCAGGCCACCGGGTTGCCGTCGACCATGATCTGCGCGATGCGCTCGGGCATGTTGTCGATCTTGCGCCACTTGGGCTGGCTCGGGTGACGGGCACAGGCCGCAATCACGTCTTCGTTGCTGTACGAGGGGCCGAGGTAGACGTGTTCCATCTTCTCGACCGGCACGCCACGGGCATGCGACACGTAAGCTGCGGCACCGACCGCCGTGCCGGCGTCGCCGGAAGCCGGCTGCACGAACAGCTCTTTGACTTCGGGACGGGCGATGATTTTCTGGTTGAGCTTGACGTTCAACGCACAGCCGCCGGCAAAGGCGATCTTGCCGGTCTGCTTGAGGATGTCGCCCAGGTAGTGGGCCATCATCTGCAAGGCGAGCTTTTCAAACAGCGCCTGCATGCTGGCCGCGTAATGGATATACGGCTCGTCGGCGACATCGCCCACTCGCTTGGGGCCCAGCCATTCGATCAGCTTGGGCGAGAAGTAGAAGCCCTTGCCCTTCTCTTTATAGCGGCGCAAGCCGATGACGTTGGCCAGTTCGGTGTTGATCACCAGCTCGCCGTTTTCAAAAGTGGCCAGACGCGAGAAATCGTACTTGCTGGCATCGCCATACGGCGCCATGCCCATGACCTTGAACTCGCCGTCGAGCATCTCGAAGCCGAGGAACTCGGTGATTGCGCCGTACAGGCCGCCCAGCGAGTCAGGGTCATAGAATTCCTTGATCTTGTGGATCTTGCCGTGCTCGCCATAACCGAAGAAGGTCGTGGCGTACTCGCCCTTGCCGTCGATGCCCAGGATCGCGGTTTTCTCGGTGAAGCCCGAGCAGTGATAGGCGCTGGCAGCGTGGGCCAGGTGGTGCTCGACCGGCTCGATCTTGATCTTTTTCGGATCGAAACCCAGTTGCTCCAGGCACCAGACGATCTTGTTGCGGTAGCGCTTGTAGCGACGGTTGCCCATCAGCAGCGCATCCAGGGCGCGGTCCGGCGCGTACCAGTAACGCTTGGCGTAGTGCCAGCGGGCCTTGCCGAACAGGCTGATCGGCGCGAACGGAATCGCCACCACGTCGACGTCCGACGGCTTGATGCCGGCCTGCTCCAGGCAGAACTTCGCCGACTCGTAAGGCATGCGGTTCTTTGCGTGCTTGTCGCGCACGAAGCGCTCTTCTTCGGCGGCGGCAATCAGTTTGCCGTCGATGTACAGGGCCGCGGAAGGATCATGGCTAAGGGCGCCAGACAGGCCAAGGATCGTCAATGCCACTAGGGTCTAGCCTCTTTAGTCTGCTTGCGGGCGCTGTGCGCCCGAGAAAAGGAGTGCCCCCCGCACAGCGGGCCGGGACAGCTAAAGCGCGGGATTATAGCCTAATGACTGGAATTTTGGCTGCGCGGGGACGAATGCCGTTTGTAGCCCCACCACTTCACGCCCGTGAACATGCACTAACTATCTAGTACCCCGGCGCCCCGCGCTTTTGATTGATTGAGCCCATCTCCACCGGCCCGATGGCCATCGCCCCCCTGCGCTCAATGGAAACTCCCTGCGATGCAAACCTTTACGCCACCCCCGAACCTGCCTGCCGATACCGTGCCGGCCGCCGTCGCTGCGCTGCAAAGCCTCGCCGACCTGACTGTCCGCCTGCAGGCCGAACTGAATGCCCTGCCTGCGGCGCCCGCGGCCTTGCTCGATGCGTTCGGCACCTCGAACACCGCGCAACAAACCCAAGAGCTGGCCAGCCTGCTGCAACGCCTTGACGATTACTGGGAGACAAAACGTAACGCGCTGTTTCTCCATGGCCTGCAACAGGCGCTGCACGATGAACTGAGCCTCAAGATTCATGAAGGTAATCTTGAGGCCAGATACGCCCAGTGCCTGCCAGGTGCTGCCGATCAACCCGCAACGGCCACGCAGCACTTTGCCCTGCATGTGCAGTTCCAGACAGGCATCGACGTCGAGGTGGCCGGCGCGCTGGTCATGAGCCATGAGCAAGGCCATACCTTGCTGGTGCTGCCCGGACTCGGCGCCACGGGCTTTGCCAGCCGCGATGAAATGAATGCCGGGCTGGCGCGCTGGCTGAATGACCTGCAATCGCGCAATGCGCTGCTCAACTGTGTCGAACAGCAGCATCAGGACCTGCTGAGCAGCATCGACCTGGACCCGGACCTGTACCTTGAGCCGTTCACGGCCGCGCACCTGTTGCTGCGGCCGATCAGCGCAGCGCCCTATGCCCACGCCATCGCCCGGCTGCGGCATAAACAGCGTGAGGACGTGCGCTACGCCTGCACACTGGCAGGCCGCGTCGAGCATGAGGCCTCGATCAACCGGGCCATCGCCATGCAAGGCCTGCTCGGCCCGGCCGCGATGCTCGCGCTGCGCGAACTGGCCGGCCTTGAAAGCCGCCACCGGCAAAGCCTGCCGGACTGGATCAAGAATGCGCACAGCGATGACCTGAACCGCTATGGCCAACACCTGCAACAGTATGATGAGGCCTGCCGCGCCCTGCTCAGTGTGCTGGGCGCGGCCGCATCCCCTGAGCATTTCGCCCAGGCACATTTGCGCACCCGCCTGAGCAACGACCTGGGCTACGCGCCAGACCCGGCCACGCTGACCGTCAGCACCCGGCGCCCCCTGGCGGTGACCGGCGAAACCTGCACCGTGACACGTTCGCTGGTAGAGCTGGCCCTGTACGGCCTGCACCCGGACGACCGCACGGCGGGGTCGGCCTTTCTCGAACACACCACGCTGACAGTGGCCGGCGCAGCACTGCCCGGCGCCTGGTCATCGCTGACCCCGGCTTATCTTGCCCAGGTGATCGAAGAGCTCGACCTGCGCCTGGCCTTCAAGGCATTCCAGCACACGCATTATCAGAAAGCCGACAACCTGCACCTGATGTGCCTGCTGACTCGCCGACACATTGCCGCGCAGGCCTTTGCAGCGCGGATGCAAGGGCACATCGCGCCTGAAGACTTTGCGACGGTGCAGGCCATCACCGAACTGAAAAGCGCCACCCCCGCGCCCGGCCTGAGTGTCCAGCACGTGCAACTGGGCGGCCAGGTGCTGAGCAAACTGCTGGTGTTTCGCCAACAGACGCCCGCCGGCCAACCGGAGCGCCTGATCCTGGTCGCCACCGACGCGCCCCAGGCACAGCGCTTCAAGGCATTCAGCAACGAAAACCAACTGCTGCATGAGCTGGTCGGCTGGTCGTCCTCGGATGTGATGACCCAGTATCTGCTCAGTCAACTGGCAGTCGAGGCCCGCTCAGGCCTGGCCCAGACCTATGCCGAGCTGAAGCTCAAGCCGCAGCCGGCCTGGGACTTCATGCAGTTGATCAGCCTGGCGGACTTCGACACCGGCTTGCGCCTCCTCGCCGAGGAGCACGTGCAAGTAGCACTCTCCGAACAGGCGCAACACACCCCCGACTGGTATCGAGACGCCAGCCTTGCCCAGCGCCAGGAACTGCTCGCCCTGGAGGACACCGCCGCCGGCGCGTTGAACAACTACGAGGCCAAAGCACATACCCGCCTGCAACCGTTCAGCGACTATGTGCACGCCCGCGCCAGCCAGCAGATCAGCGAGTTGCTGATGTTGCCACTGGGCCGCGCAGACCCGGACTTCATCACCATCACCAGCGCGCGCGAAACCCTCAGCTACACCGATATGCTGCTCAAGGGCTACGACGACAGCATTGATTTCATCAACCCCGGCGCCGACACCCAGGCAACCTTCAGTGGCCCGCCGGGCGTGAACCTGAGCCTGCTGTCGCCCGTCAGCGTCACCGCGTCGATACGCGGCAAATGGCTGGCCGACGATTACATTGCGCGGGTCAGGGCCACGCTGCTCAATGCCCTGTCGGACGGCTATCAATACCGGCGCGAGGCCAGCCTGCTGATCACTCAATTGCAGATGAAGGGCGCCGCCTTGCGCAGCCTGCTCAAGGGCCATATCAATGCAACGCAGTACCAGTGGCTGCGCGATTCGATCGAGCATGCCCACCTGAATGACGCGCAGACACGCGAGCACTACCCGCTCTATCCGTTGCAGATTCATGTGGACAAACCCTTTATCGGCTCACAAGTGAGCGGCATCGATCAACTGGTCATCCCCACCACCCAACTGATCAATATCGAGACCGTGCAAGGCTGCATTGCCGTGCTGCCGACCACCGTGCGCCAGTCGGCGCTGCTGTATACGCCGCAGGCACCGGACGGCATCGAGTGGCGGCTGTTCAGCACTTTTACCGAATCGCTGGGCACGCCGGGCATGATCGATTACTACAAGGACCGCTGCCGCAGCAAGGCCCGCAAGACCTTGGCGTTCTTTCTGCGCGATATGCACAAGGGCAACGCCAACAAGCCGCCGTTCCTGCCGAAAGAGTCGATCGCCGACTTTGCCGACACCTGTTTCAACCGGCGGGTCATGCGCACGCTGCGTGAAGTGGAAGAGACCGCGACCGGGCGCAATGACATGCTCGCCAGGCTGATCTGGACCACCGTCGAGGTGATCGCCACGGTGGTCACGCTGCCCTTTCCACCGGCCAGCTTTGCCGTCGGCGCGCTGTTGTCCCTGCATGACACCGTGCGCGCGTTCAAGGCCTTGCGCGAAGGTGACAGCGACGTCGCCAGCGCCTATCTGCTGACCGCCATGTTCAATGGCCTGGGCGCGGCAGGCGACCTGCATTCGGGACTCAAGGGGTTTGGCGGCTGGTTGCGCCCGTCCGGTCACGCGCCGCGCACCGCCTCGATGCTGCCGCCGTTGCAGCATCATGTTTCCTTGCCGCGTTATGACGACCTGTTTCCCGTGACCCTGCAGGACGAACCGTTTCTGCTCGGCAAGGCCGACAGCAACGGTCATTTTCCGGTGCTGCGCACGGTCGACGCCGCCACGCCAGAGCTGCGTGCCACCGGGCATTTCGCCAGCCCGACGAGCCGCGGCCGCTGGCAAGCGCTGGGCGCGCCGTCCGATGACCCGGCGCTCAGCGTCGCGGGCGTGCGCAATGGCCGTCCGGTCGAGCTTTCGTTGCGCGATGCACCGCGCATGAAGATGGCGCACGGCAAAGGTGTCTGCGTGGTCGACGGCAATCATTACATCGAATTTTCCGGCAAGACCTGGCAGGTGCAATACGAGGCGCCGCTCAACTGCTGGCAGATCATCGATCCGCACAACCCGTTCGCCTTTTTCGGCAAGCAGCCCGTGCGCCTGGACGATCAGGGCACCTGGCAGTTGCTCGACCGCCAGCAGTTACGCGGCGGCCGCCCCAACAGCCCGAAACGCTACAGCCCTTTGCCCGATCAATCAGGTACGGACACTGCCGCCCTCACACGGCTGGATGACTACCAGATGCCCACGCACATGCAAACGCACCTGGAGGTCATCCTGAGTAAAGAGCGCTATGACCCGACCGAGATGGGCCTTGAGGATTATTTCGAAGCGATGTTCAAGAGCGTGCGTGAGACATTTGCCGCGCGCCGCGACAAGCTTTATCGGGACGCCCATGCATTTTTCCTGAACCCGCCATTGCCGCCCAGGCGGGCGCTGCCCGCCCTGCCATCGCCTGCAACGCTCGGTGCACTGGTCGAAAACATCTTCGCCCACAGCAACGGCATGGTGCTGGGCGAAGCCCCCAGATCGGTCGCCAGCAAGCGGCTGCTGATGCTCAACATGCCCTTGTGGGCCGAACAGCGTGTCGAGATTCTCTACATCGAGCATGTGCTGCTCGACAAGCATTTGCACAAACTCGCCCGCTATCGCCAGGCAGGCAATAAAAGCCGGGCGGGCTCACATGCAATCAAACATCACCTTGAGCGCCTGAACGCAGGCGCGCTGGCGAACCAGACCAGCGAATACGACTACTACCACCTGATCAAGGCCGCACACCGGCAAGGCATTGAAGTCCGGCCTTTCAACTCCTCGATCAGTTATCCATTTGTCGATCATGCCGTTGTCGCGGCCGCCGAAGACCCCGTGGCCGGTCGAAAGATGAGCAACTTCTTCGGCCACACGCTCATCAGCAGCGACGCGGCGAACGACCCGTCAAGACGCTGGATAGCCTTGCTCGATGAGACGCTGGCGGTTTCGGATGATTCGCTGCCCGGCCTTGCCGAGTTGCAGGGAGTGCCCAGCGTGCAGATCAAGGACATTGCCGGCGGGCGCGCCATGCGCATCACCCAGGCCGCGCAAACCCCGGACAACCGCTTCGATTTCATCCTTGAGTTTGCCAACCCGCTGATCATTGCCGCACCGCTGCCACCCCGCACGGCACTGGACCTGGCCCTGTTCAATACGCTGGGCAGCAAGCAGAGCCCCGAGGCCGCAGAGCGCTGGGCCGGCGAGTACGGATTTCGCTGGAGCGACACCGATGGCTGGCTGCAGATAGAACCCGAGCACTGGGCAACCAACAAACCAGTGACCGCCATCGAGCAGTCCTTGCTCGACACAACCTACGATATGCCGGTGCCACAGCGCAGCATCCTGCACCAGCTGGCGAACTTCGAGTCCAAAGGTCTCGATCAGGCCTACGCCCTCGGAGACCCGGCGTTGAACCGGGTGCGCCAAGAGTTCTTTACCTTGCGCAGCACACTGCAAGCCGATGCCCGCACGATCATCGCGACCGAGCTGCCGGCTCGGCCCACGCTGCCGGCAATCGAGGCGCAAACAGACCTGGGCGACTTTCTTGCAACGCTGTATCGGCACAGCCATGCCGTGGTGGTGGGCGAGTCGCACGCCTCCATTGCCAGCAAAAAACTGATCATCGACCACCTGCCGCTGTTGTCGCAGCAAAACGTCAAGACGCTGTACATGGAACATCTGCTGAGCGACTTTCATCAGGCCGACCTGGACCGTTTCTTTGAAACCGGAGAGATGAGCAAAGCGCTGCTGTATGACCTGAAGAAGCTGGATCGCGGCCACCATACCGATCCAGGAGGAATCTACACCTTCGAGCGGCTGGTACTCGCCTCACGCCAGCACGGCCTGGAGGTGCGCGCCATCGATTGCTCGGCCAGTTACTACATCAAGTCAATCGATCAACCGGCGCCCACGACCCGCCAGCAGATGATGAATTACTTTGCCTCGCGCACCATCGACAGGCATCAGCAAGTCATCGGCGCGCACAAGTGGATTGCACTGGTCGGCAACAGCCACTCCAACACTTACCAGAACCTGGTGCCGGGCCTGGCGGAACTGCAAGGCGGCATCGGCCTGAACGTGGTCGATGTGCCGGCCGGGCATACAACCGGCGTGTTCCGCGATCCGGGTGAGTTTGTCCGGATTGACCTGGGTGAGAAAACCGCGCACATCAAAGGCGACTATCGGGTAGACATCGAGGTGGTCAGGCCCATCACCACCATTCGCCCACCTCAACCCATGTCGCTTGGGGAGCGCCTTAACCGCCCTGGAAAATTTCTGGTCGAGCAAGACGAGGGCAACCTGCACACGGTCGTGCATCGCTCTCGCGACCTGCAGATTCACCGCACCCCGGTACAGGTCAATGCCGAAGGCAAGTTGTACCTGGACCGGTCAACCTGGGCCGGCGTCCATCTGACGCCTTACGACGACATGGACGCGCTGGTGGTGGGACTTGAGGAGATCAACCTGACGCGCGTGGGCTAAACCACACCGCCCTCGTTCGGCAGGCGCTGCTCCAGCATTTGGCGCAGCGCGCTGCCTTCTGGCCAGTTGCGCATAAAGCGCGCGCGGTCGCGGGCAAAGGCTGCGGCAAACGCCGCCTGCGAGCTGTGCTGCTGCATCGCATCGAGGTCGATCAGCGCCCAGCGGTCCTGATGCCAGAACAGGTTATGGCCCTTGAAATCACCGTGGCTGATGCGCTCGCGGATCAGTTGTGCAAACAACTGCTCCAGCGCCTGCAACTCGGCCTCGGGGACTTCGCCGGTGGTTACATACGGCGCAAAGCGTTCGATGATGTCCGGCCCCGGCAGAAACTCGGTGACCAGCCACGCCTTGTGGCGCAAACCCAGAAAGCGCTGCTCGCGCACCGCCAGCGGCTTGGGCGTGGCGATGTCGAGAAACATCAGCCGATTGGCTTCACGCCATGAATGCCAGGCCCGGCTCGGGCGCCAGAAGCGCTTGAGCCAGTGGCTGAAATTCTTGATGTTGTAGCGCTTGATGACCAACGGCCGGCCCTGCACCTCGACCCGCCCGACACTCGCCGCGCCGCCGGTCTTGTACAGGTGCCCGGCGTCGAGCAACTCATCGGCGCGATCAAGCACCGGCAACATTGCCGCCACTTCTTCGCGGCGAATCGCCTGAAAGCGCGAGGCGTTATCCACCACGCTGAACAGGCTGCACTCGCGGCAGGTCTTGCTCAGGAAGTCCTTCATGCGCCACTGGCGCACCTTGTCGATCTGCTTTTGCAGGGCTTCCATCGGCAGGCCATGCTCGCCATTGCTGAGCAGGTAATGCACCAGCAACTCTTCGGTAAACGGCTCGAAGCGCTTGGGCAACTGGGCGAAGAACACGCCGAGATTGTCCAGCACCTTTTGCCGTGACAGCGGCTGGCCGGGCTGTTCGACGCAAATGCCGGCGCCGTCGATCCAGTACAGCTTGCCGGCATGACGCAGCAGGTTGTCCAGGTGCAGGTCTTCTTGCCACAAGCCCTTCAAATGCAATTGGCCGATCGCTGCCAGCGCTTCGCCCAGCACCACCTGTTGTTCGTCAGCCAGGGCCGGTAAATGCTGCACCTGTTCCCAGGCAGCGCCCAGGCTTGGAGCCTCCTCAAGCAGTTCGAACAGCAACCAGCCGCCCTCACCGTCCTGCAGACCGTCGGCCAGCAGCAGCGGCGTGGTGACACCCAGCTCAGCCAGCAGCAGCACGCCGTCGCGCTCGCGTTGAAAGTGCCGCGCCGCCTTGTTGCCGACCAGCAGCTTGGCCAGCACCGTGCGCCCGCGCCAGACGCCGGCGCCGACATAACGCTGGCCCGGCAGTACGCGCAACAGACTCAGCAGTTGCAGCTCGGCGGGGCCAGCCGCATCGGCGAGGGTCAGGTTAAGCGGCAAGGCCGGGCTGCGGCCGGCATGTTCCAGTTCGCTAAGGCGCATCAACGGCTCTCTTTCTGCTTGTGTTTACCACGCCGGTTCAGGCGTTCGCGCCAGGCATCCACCGCCGGGCTGTCGCCGGGCGCCTGCAAGTAAGCCCCCAGCAACTCACGCTGTTCGGCCTCGTTCCACATGGGCGCACGACGAAACAGCGGCTCCAGATCCTTGGTCAGGTCACGCTGGCCGAACAACGACGGCCGGGTCTTTTCCAGGTCGATAAGCTGGGCGCTGTACGCGGCGCCTTGATTCTGGCTATGGGGCTGGGCCTGGACAAAGATGTGCTTGGGGTAAAAGCAGCCGTGAATCTGTCCGGCGCCGTGCAGCGTGCGCGCCAGTTGTCCACAAGCACGCAGGATCGCCCGGCGCTCGGCGTCGGGCACCTCGCTCCAGCGCTGCAACAGCGCATCAAGGTCGGTCCAGCCGTCCAGCGCGCGGGTCATGAGGATCGCCCGGCGCTCGCCGTTGACCTTGCGCTCGCCATAGAACACCGCCTGTAACGCTGGAATACCCATTTTCCGGTAGCGGCTGATGTTGCGAAATTCCCGCGAAAACGACGGCTCGCCAAACGGACGGTGCAGCGTGTGGGTCAGGTAGTTGCTCTGGCGCTTGAGGTAGAAACCCTGGCCTTCAAGGTCCAGACGAAACACGCTGCTCCAGCCGCCGCGACCGGTGTTGGGTTCGTCCACCGCATCGAGCGCCAGGTCCCACAGCGACTGAAAGTCGCTGAGGCCATGACGCTCCAGCAGCGCCTGCTCGTCGCTTGCAATGAACACGCTCATTCGCGGCCCTCGAAAAAACTGACCACGTGACGGATGCGCTTCTTGTCAGCCGCATTCAGGTGCGAACGCTCGCGGTATTGCAGATAGAAGCGCAGACGCTGGGTGGTCGACAGCTTGTACTTGGCAACCTTGTCCAGACAGGCCAGGTCTTTGGTAATGCGGTAGCGCAGCAGAAAACCCCACCAGAACGCACCGTTCGGGCAGTCGATCAGGAACAGGCGTGCCTGATCGTCGACCAGCAGGTTGCGCCACTTCAAGTCGTTATGGGTGAAGTGCTGGTCATGCAGGATGCGCGTATAGCGCGCCAGTTGCCGACTGATGCCGTCGACCCACGCCGGGTCGCTCAGGCGCGCATCGTCGCGTTGCGCCAGCGCCAGCAGGTCTTCGGTATTGGGCAAGCCGCGGGTGATCAGCGCGCCGCGCTCATACACCGCGCCATTGCGCTCCAGTCCCCAGGCGACCACGTCGGCGGTGGGAATGCCCCACTTGGCGAAGCGCTTGAGGTTCTGCCACTCGGACTTGACCCGTGGTCGGCCCAGATAGCGGCGCAAACCCTTGCCCGCGCCGGAGTAACGCTTGACGTAATACTGCACGCCGCCACGCTCGATACGGATCACCTCCGATAACGGGTCGCGGGTCAGGCGCTCGCCTTGCAGGGCAAACACCGTGTCCAGGCTGCCAAAGTCGTCTGCCAGCGCTGCGTATTCGGGCTCCAGTGTCCAGCCCGCCATCAGAGTGCATCCCCGTAGCGCAGTTTGCGCTGGTAGAGCTTGTCGGCCTTTTTCTCCAGCCAGCGCAGCAAGGCGGCTTCCTGCTTGAGAATCTGCCGCAGCGGCAGGCGGAAATAGGCCTTGAGAAAGCGCAGCTTGTCGCGCCGGGTCAGGCCGATGTCCAGCGCCGAGAAATACAGCGCCGCCAGGTCCTTGTTGCGCCAGCGCGGGGTAATCGCCCGGCGGGTCTGGGCGCGGTGCAGATCAATCACCGACAGGCGGAAATCGTCCGCCGTGACCGGTTTGTCGGTGTGCAGCAAAAAGTGGCAGATATAACAGTCGCGGTGATTGACGCCGGCACGGTGCATGCCGCCGACCATGCTCGCCACCTCGGCAATCAAGGCGCGCTTGAGGCGTGGCTCGGGCGGTTCCTGACGCCAGTTGAGGCTGATGTCTTCAAGGCTCAGGGTCGGCGCCAGCTCTTCGGTAATGATGAACGAGTGCTGGGCCGCCGGATTGCCGCCGCGCTCGCCGTACGCCACGGCGGTCATGGTCGCGACACCGGCCTGGTGCAGGCGCTCGATGGCTTTCCATTCCTGGCCGGCGCCGAGCACCGGCAGCTTGGCGCTGAACAGGTTCTTGGCCACTTCACCCCAGCCGATGCCACGGTGAATCTTGACGAAGTAACCGCGCCCGTCGACTTCGGTACGCAACGTGCGACGGCCTTCCAGCTCGCGATACACCTGCCCCTCGAGACGCTCGACCTCGGCAAAGGCATCACGCCCGGCCCAGAGGGTCTTGAAGGGTTCAGCGAGGAACAGCTTCATTCATCATGCTCCGCCAGAATCACATCGGCCGCGTGCTGCGGCATGCTGTACAAGTCGGCGCTGTCGGCAAAGGCCAGGCCATTGCGTGCCCAGCGCTGGCGCGCAGCGTCATCGTCGAGCATGTTTACCAGCGCGCGGTTGAACTGCGCCTGTTCGAACGGCTCGTCGACCACCAGGCCGCAATCGGCCTCGCTGATGTAATGGGCATAACCGCACACCGCACTGACCAGCACCGGCAGCCCGGCCACCGCCGCTTCGAGCAGCACCGTGCCGGTGTTTTCGTTGTACGCCGGGTGAATCAACGCATCGGCGCCCAGCAGAAAACGCGGGATGTCGCTGCGGCCCTTCATGAAGGTCACCTGCTCGCCCAGGCCCAGCGCCTTGCTCTGCAACTGGAAGACCTTGGGGTCGTCCTGGCCGATGACAAACAGCCGGGTGCGCTTCTTCAGCTCGGCCGGCAAGGCGGCCAGCGCCTTGAGGCTGCGATCGACGCCCTTGGTCTTGAACCCGGAACCGATCTGCACCAGCAGCAAATCATGCTCGCCCAGGCCGAATTCCTGGCGAAACGCTGCACGAATCTGCGGCGCGTCGGCCGGCGCCCGGCGGTCCTGGGAAATGCCCGGCGGCAACAGGTGAAAGCGCGACAACGGGGTGTTGTAGTGCTTGATGAACAGCGGCTGCTGCACCTCGGAGATCATCAATACCTGGGTCTTGGCCTCAGGGGCGAATACGGCGCGCTCGTACTCGGCGAAGTGCCGGTAGCGGCCCCACTTGCGGTACAGCGAGTGGCGCAGGTTTTGTGCCTTGTCTTCAAAGCAGCCGTCGGCGGCGTAGTAAACGTCCAGGCCAGGCATCTTGTTGAAGCCGACCAGACGGTCGACCGGGCGCTTGGCCAGGTCTTCGGCCATCCAGGCGCTGAGCTTTTCGTTGCGCCGATGGTTGAACAGCGCCTTGACCGGCGCGACCAGCACCTCGAAACCGGGCGGCACATCGCCTTCCCAGATCAGGGTGTAGACACGGATTTGATGACCGCGCGCCTGGCACTCCTGGGCAATGCGCATGAAGTCGCGTTGCAGGCCGCCAAACGGGAAGTATTTATAGAGGACAAAAGCCAGTTGCATCAGCCAGGTTCCTTTGCCAGCAACAGCGCGCCCAACTGGCTCGCTACTCGCTCGGGATTCAGACGAGTGAAGCACAAAGGCCACTCGCGCTTGAGATCAAACCGCGACTGGTCGTCGGGGCTCGGGTTGTAGGTGCATTTCTTTTGCAGGCACGGCGCACAGGCCGGCCAGTCGCTGGCCAGGTGCACCTGCGACGGACCATAGGCGCCGGTCAGCCCGGCATTGGTCGGGCCGAACAGCGAAATGGTCGGCACATCCAGCGCAGCAGCCAAATGGCCAATACCGGTGTCGACGGCAACGCAGGCTTCGGCGCCGGCCAGTACGCGGGCGACGCCGGCCAGATTGAGCTTGGGCAGCACCTGCGCGTTGCCCAGCCCTTCGGCGATGCGCTCGGCGCGGGCCTTTTCAGCAGGATTGCCCCATGGCAGGCGCACATTCAGGCCGCGTGCGGCCATCAGCTCGGCCAGTTGCCGCCAGTACAGTTCCGGCCAGTGTTTGGTGGCCCATGTCGTGCCGTGCAAAAACAGCACATAAGGCGCTTCGAGACCGGCATCAGGGGCTTGCAACGGGTTAAGCCCGTAGTCGCCCAGGCCTTTGGGCAGCTCATAGTTCAAAGCCTGGGCAAACAACTGGCGCAAACGCTCGACCGCGTGCTGACCACGGGGCACCGGGTAGCGCCGGTCATAAAAGCGGCTGGCGACAGGTTCGCGCGCCGAATCGCTGTCGAGCCCGGCCACCGGGGCGCTGACATAGCGGGTCAGCCAGGCACTCTTGAACAGGCCCTGAGCGTCGATCACCACATCGTAGGAAGTCTCGCGCAGGCGTTTTTTGAAGCCCTGCCACTCGCCATTCTTGAAGGTCTGCCAGAGGTTCTTGCGCCAGCGGCGAATCGCCACCGGGATCACCTTGTCGACCGCCGGGTGCCAGGTCGGAATCTCGGCAAAGCCTTCTTCGACCACCCAGTCGAAGCGAATGCCCGGCACGGCACGGGCCGCATCGGTGAGGGCCGGCAAGGTATGAATCACATCGCCCAGCGACGAGGTCTTGATCAGCAGAACCCGCAAGATCAGGTCACCTCGATCGGCGTGCCGACCAGGCGGGTCAGCGCCTCGATCACCGCATCGGGTTCGAGCAGGCGCAGGCAGTTGTAATGGCCAAAGCGGCAGGTGCGGTCAAAACACGGGCTGCATTCCAGGCCCAGGCGGACGATTTCGACTTCATCGGCCAAAGGCGGGGTAAAGCCCGGCGAGGTCGAACCGTAGACGGCCACCAGCGGCCGGTTCAGCGCGGCGGCCACGTGCATCAGGCCCGAATCGTTGGACACCACTGACTGGGCGCACGACAACAGGTCGATGGCCTCGGCCAGAGAGGTCTCGCCGCACAGGTTGGTGACTTCTTCGCGCAGGCCGGGGATCAGGTCCTGGCGAATGCTCTCGCCGACCGGATGATCCTTTTTCGAGCCGAACAGCCAGACCTGCCAGCCCTGACGGATCAGTGCATCGGCCACCCTGGCGTAATGCTCGCTGGGCCAGCGCTTGGCCTCGCCGAACTCGGCGCCCGGACACAAAGCCAGCACCGGTTGCTCAAGGGCCAGGCCAAAACGCGCCAGCGCCGCCGCACGGGTGGCCGGATCAATGCGCAGGCTCGGCCGCGGGTACGGCGTGGGCAGCTCGGCGTCCTTGTCATACGCCAGCGCCATGAAGCGCTCGATCATCAGCGGGTAGCGCTGCTTGTCGAGGCGCCGCACATCGTTGAGCAGGCCGTAGCGAAACTCGCCGCGCCAGCCGGTGCGCTTAGGGATGCCGGCAAAGAACGGCACCAGCGCCGACTTGAGCGAATTGGGCAGCAGAATCGCCTGGTCGTACTGGCCGGCCAGCGACTTGCCGATGCGCCGCCGGGTCGCCAGTTCCAGGGCGCCATGGCCCAGCGGAAAGCTCAGGGCGGCGCGCACTTCGGGCATGCGCTCAAGGATCGGCCGGCTCCACTCGGGGGCCAGCACGTCGATGGCGCATTCGGGATGGCGCTGTTTCAGGCACTGGAACAGCGTTTGCGCCATCACCATGTCACCGACCCAGCTAGGTCCAACGATCAAAATGTTCATCGCCAAATCCACAAACGATCAGGGAGGCCGGGCAGGCTGCGTGATACGAACACACAACCTGCCGCCTCCCTGTCTATAAATATGCAATTCGTTCAGCTGTGGGAGTCTTTAACCGACCAGCGTTCTCAAGAGCGCCCCCAACAATCAACTCAACCCCAGCGCTGTCCAGATCCGCATCACTTCGCGGCGCTGGTCATGGAACTGGTCGCCACCGACAACCCCTGCCTGTTTCTGCAATGCCTGGCGGTGGGCCGCCGAGCGGTAGGCCTTGTAGGCTTCGCGCAGCAGGCCGGCATCGGCGCCGGGCAGCAATCGGGCCTCTTCAAGGCCTTCAAGGATGCGGATGTTGTCGGTATGACGCAGCAGTTGCGGATGTTCTCGCGACCACGCCAGGGCCGCGTATTGCACCATAAATTCGATATCGACGATACCACCGGCATCCTGCTTGAGGTCGAACGGCATGTTCGCCTCGAAGGCATTGGCCGCGCGCCCGGCGGCGGTGGCCTTGCTGCCGAGGTTATCGCGCATCTTGGCGCGCATCTCGCTGACCTCGGCGCGCAAGGTGGCCAGGTCACGTTCGCGGCCCAGAATCGAGGCCCGCACCTGCTCGAAGGCGGCGCCCACATCGGCGCTGCCGACCAGCACCCGCGCGCGCACCAGCGCCTGGTGTTCCCAGGTCCAGGCTTCGTTTTCCTGATAACGCGAAAACGCCCCCACCGAACTGACCAGCAGCCCTGAAGCGCCCGACGGGCGCAGGCGCATGTCGACTTCATACAGCTGGCCGGAGTTGGTCTGGGTGGTGATCAGATGAATGATCCGCTGCCCGAGCCGGGTGAAGAACTGCGCGCCGTCGATCGGCTTGGGACCGTCGGTTTCAGCTTGCGGGTCGCCATCGTGAATGAACACCAGGTCGAGGTCCGAACCATGGCCCAGCTCGATGCCGCCGACCTTGCCATAGCCGACGATCACAAACGCCGGATCGCACGGCGTGCCGTCCGGGCGCAGCGGTGTGCCGTGGCGGGCCACGGTGTGGCGCCAGGCCAGGGCCAGCACTTGCTGCAGGATCGCTTCGGCCAGCCAGGTCAGGTAATCGCTGACTTTCATCAACGGCAAGCTGCCGTTGATTTCCGAGGCGGCCACGCGCAGGCCGTGGGCCAGCTTGAAGTGCCGCAAGGCCTCCATTTGCTGTTCCAGGTCATCCTCGGGGATGCGGATCAGCCGCTCGTGCAGCTCGGCCGTCAGCTCCGGCGCCTGGGGCGGGCTGAACAGCCGGCCTTCGTTGAGCAGTTCGTCGAGCAGCAGCGGGAAACGCGCGATCTGCTCGGCGATCCACGGGCTTGCCGCGCACAGGGTCAACAGCCGGCGCAGGGCATCGGGGTTTTCAGTCAGCAGCACCAGATACGCCGAACGCCGCGCCACCGCCTCGACCAGCGGCAGTACCCGCTCCAGCACCAGATCTGGGTTGTCGTGCTCGATCGCCTGGGCCAGCAGGCGTGGGATAAAGGCGTCCAGGCGCTCGCGGCTCAAGCGCTGCATCGAGCGCAATTGCGGGCTGGAACGCAGGTTGTGCAGGTGCTTGAGTGCCTTGGGCGCATCCAGATAGCCGCCTTCCTGCAACTGGCGGCAGGCGGCTTCTTCGTCCTGGGACTCTTCCCATAAAGGCAGCCATTCGCCGCCCACCACCACTTCGCTGTCGGCCTGCTCGTCGTCGGGATCAGAATCGGGGTCGGCGATCACCTGGCGGAAATGCCACGACACCCGGCCGCGCCAGTGCATCAGCCGCTCATGAAAGCTGGCCCAGTCGGCAAAGCCGAGCATGAAGGCGATGCGCGCCTGATCCAGTTCGTTGTCGGGCAGCATCTGGGTCTGGCGGTCGGCGATGGCCTGGATCGCATGCTCTGTGTAGCGCAGGAATTCATAGCCTTCGCGCAACTCGTCGGTCACCGCGACCGGCAGGTAGCCCTGGCCTTCCAGGGTCTTGAGCACCTTGAACAGCGAGCGTTGTTGCAGGCTCAGGTCGCGGCCGCCGTGAATCAACTGAAAGGCCTGGGCGATGAACTCGACTTCACGAATGCCGCCGGCGCCCAGCTTTATATTCTCGGCCATGCCCTTGCGCCGCACTTCCTGCTGGATCAGCTGCTTCATGGTGCGCAGCGCTTCGATCGCCGAGAAGTCCAGGTAACGCCGGTACACGAACGGGCGCAGCATCTCTTGCAATTGCGCACCGGCGGCCTGATCGCCACCGACCACGCGGGCCTTGATCATCGCGTAGCGTTCCCAGTCGCGGCCCTGGTCCTGGTAGTACTGCTCCAGCGCATTGAAGCTCAGCACCAGCGCACCGGAGGAACCATACGGGCGCAGGCGCATGTCGACCCGGAACACAAAACCGTCGACGGTCACCGGGTCCAGCGCCTTGATCAGCCGCTGGCCCAGGCGAATGAAGAACTCCTGGTTATCCAGCGGGCGTTTGACGCCCACGGTTTCGCCGCCTTCGGGGTAGGCGAAGATCAGGTCGATGTCCGATGACAGGTTCAGCTCGACCGCGCCCAGCTTGCCCATGCCCAGAATGACCATGTGCTGCGCCTGGCCGCTGCGCCGGCCGGTCGGGGTGCCGAATTGTTGGCAAAGGCGCACGTAAAGCCATTCATAGGCCAGGTCGATGCTCGCATCGGCCAGGTCCGACAGGTCGCGGCAGGTCTCGATCAGGTCGGCCTGGCGGGTCAGGTCGCGCCAGATGATGCGCACTTGCTGGCGCGTGCGTTGACGACGTAGATTACGCCCCAGTTCATCTTCGGTGGTGGCCATCAGCACCGCGTCGGCCAGTTGCCGGCGCAATTGCCCGGTCTCGAGACGGCGTTCCAGCTCGCCGCTGTCGGCCAGCGCCAGCAGCATTTGCGGGTCGCGGCACACCTGTTCGGTCAAAAAGTCACTGGCCGCGCACACGCGGTCGAAGGCGGCGTGTCGTTCGGCAGGCCAGGCATCGAAAGCGGCCTGTTCAGCGTCGGACACACCGGCAAGGGCGGTACGAAAGGTCTGTTGCGCACGGGTAACTGAAGGCAGCAGGATGGCCGCAATCGGGGCCAGCAAAGGGAGGCTCATGGTCTATCCTTGATCGGCAAACAACGGGCTATGTGCCATGAATGTAAGATTTCAGTGACAGCACCGGCTGTCGAACAAAAGTAATAAATTGCTGAGAAACTCGATTTATTGGCAGAAAATGGCAACTTACACCCTTGCGGGTTCACTTACGCGCAACGGTAACGATTTACTTCACAACATCAGAGGGGCGTTTTGGCCATTTCTCTGTAGTTTTACTACTGGGTGGATCATTCGAGAGGCTGAAATGGTTGGCGATTTGTAGTAAAACTACACGCCGCCGGCACAACCGCCGGCCATCCAAGAATTTATGTCGACTGCCCACAAGGCCAGTCGCGAACTCAGGCGTCCGATTCTGGAAGCCTTTCCGCTCTGGAGCAAGCCATGCAAGACCTTGATCCCGTCGAAACCCAGGAGTGGCTGGACGCCCTGGAATCGGTTATCGACAAAGAAGGCGAAGACCGTGCCCATTACCTGATGACCCGCATGGGCGAACTGGCCACACGAAGTGGCTCGCAACTGCCCTACGCCATCACCACGCCGTACCGCAACACCATCCCTGTGACCCACGAAGCACGCATGCCTGGCGACCTGTTCATGGAACGCCGCATCCGCTCGCTGGTTCGCTGGAACGCGCTGGCGATGGTCGTCAAGACCAACCTGAACGACCCGGATCTGGGCGGCCACATCTCCAGCTTCGCCTCCAGTGCGACGCTGTATGACATCGGCTTCAACTATTTCTTCCAGGCGCCTACCGAAGAACACGGCGGCGACCTGATCTACTACCAGGGCCATGCGTCGCCAGGCATCTATGCCCGCGCATTCCTGGAAGGCCGGATCAGCGAAGACAAGATGAACAACTTCCGTCAGGAAGTGGATGGCAATGGCCTGTCGTCTTATCCGCACCCATGGCTGATGCCTGATTTCTGGCAGTTCCCGACCGTTTCGATGGGTCTGGGTCCGATCCAGGCGATCTACCAGGCGCGTTTCATGAAGTACATGGAAAGCCGTGGCTATATCCCTGCAAGCAAGCAGAAAGTCTGGTGCTTCCTGGGCGACGGCGAGACCGACGAGCCAGAATCGCTGGGCGCTATCGCCCTGGCTGGCCGCGAGAAGCTGGACAACCTGATCTTCGTCATCAACTGCAACCTGCAGCGCCTCGACGGCCCGGTTCGCGGCAATGCCAAGATCATCCAGGAACTCGAAGGCGTGTTCCGTGGCGGTGGCTGGAACGTCAACAAGGTGGTCTGGGGCCGTTTCTGGGATCCGCTGCTGGCCAAGGACACCAACGGCGCGCTGCAACGCCGCATGGACGAAGTCATCGACGGCGAATACCAGAACTACAAGGCCAAGGACGGTGCATTCGTTCGCGAGCACTTCTTCAACACGCCTGAACTCAAGGCCATGGTCGAAGACCTGTCCGACGACGAGATCTGGAAACTCAACCGTGGTGGCCACGACCCGTACAAGGTCTACGCGGCCTACCACCAGGCGGTCAACCACAAAGACCAGCCAACCGTCATCCTGGCCAAGACCATCAAGGGTTATGGCACCGGTGCCGGCGAAGCCAAGAACACCGCGCACAACACCAAGAAGGTCGACGTCGACAGCCTGCGTCACTTCCGTGACCGTTTCGACGTGCCGATCAAGGACGCCGATCTGGAAAGCCTGCCTTTCTACCGTCCGGAAGAAGGCAGCGCCGAAGCCCGTTACCTGGCCGAGCGCCGCAAAGCGCTGGGCGGTTTCGTGCCACAGCGTCGCGCCAAGAGCTTCAGCATCCCGACACCGCCACTGGAAACGCTGAAAGCGATTCTGGACGGTTCGGGCGACCGTGAAATTTCCACCACCATGGCGTTCGTGCGCATCCTGGCGCAGCTGGTCAAGGACAAGGAAATCGGTCACCGCATCGTGCCGATCATCCCGGACGAAGCCCGTACCTTCGGTATGGAAGGCATGTTCCGTCAGTTGGGCATCTACTCCTCGGTCGGCCAGCTCTACGAGCCAGTCGATAAAGACCAGGTGATGTTCTACCGCGAAGACAAGAAAGGCCAGATCCTGGAAGAAGGCATCAACGAAGCCGGCGCCATGTCGTCCTTCATTGCCGCAGGGACCTCGTACAGCAGCCACAACCAGCCGATGCTGCCGTTCTACATCTTCTATTCGATGTTCGGCTTCCAGCGTATCGGCGACCTGGCCTGGGCTGCCGGCGACAGCCGCACCCGTGGCTTCCTGATCGGCGGTACTGCCGGCCGTACCACGCTGAACGGCGAAGGCCTGCAGCACGAAGACGGTCACAGCCACATCCTGGCCGCCACCGTGCCGAACTGCCGCACCTATGATCCAACCTACGGCTACGAGCTGGCGGTGATCATCCAGGACGGCATGAAGAAGATGACCGAAGAACAACAGGACATCTTCTACTACATCACCGTGATGAACGAAGCCTACACCCAGCCTGCCATTCCGGCCGGCGCCGAGGAAGGCATCATCAAGGGCATGTACCTGCTCGAAGAAGACACCAAGGCGGCCGCGCACCACGTGCAGTTGCTGGGTTCGGGCACCATCCTGCGTGAAGTCCGTGAAGCGGCGAAGATTCTGCGTGAAGAGTTCAACGTCGGTGCCGACGTGTGGAGCGTCACCAGCTTCAACGAACTGCGTCGCGACGGTCTGGCAGTCGAGCGTTCCAACCGTCTGCACCCGGGCCAGAAGCCTCAGCAGACGTATGTCGAGCAATGCCTGAGCGGCCGTAAAGGTCCTGTGATCGCATCGACCGACTACATGAAGCTGTTCGCCGACCAGATCCGTCAGTGGGTACCGTCCAAGGAATACAAGGTGCTGGGCACCGACGGCTTCGGCCGTAGCGACAGCCGCAAGAAGCTGCGTCACTTCTTTGAAGTGGACCGCAACTTCGTGGTGCTGGCCGCCCTGGAAGCCCTGGCCGACCGTGGCGACATCGAACCGAAAGTCGTGGCTGAAGCCATTGCCCGGTTTGGTATCGACCCGGAAAAACGCAACCCACTGGACTGCTAAGACCCTGCGCCGAATCGCATTCGGACACGGGCCTGCTGCACGAAACAGCCTGCGAGGCTGTTTCGTTGCACATGCCTGTAGCCTGCGACAACGAACAGGTTCTCCGAAGGAGACACATTGTGAGTGAGTTAATTCGTGTACCCGACATCGGCAACGGTGAAGGCGAAGTCATTGAGTTGTTCGTCAAGGTCGGTGACCGCATCGAAGCCGAACAGAGCGTTCTGACGCTTGAGTCGGACAAGGCGAGCATGGAAATCCCGGCACCCAAGGGTGGCGTGATCAAGGCGCTGAAGGTCAAGCTGGGCGACCGCCTGAAAGAAGGCGACGAACTGTTTGAGCTGGAAAGCGAAGGCGACGCGGCTGCCCCGGCTGCCGAACCTGCCGCTGCTCCTGCTGCCGCCGCACCGGCTGCGGCCGAGAAGCCAGCCGAAGCACCTGCTGCCGCGCCTGCGCCAGAAGCCGCCCCGGCAGCTTCCAGCGTCCAGGACATCCACGTGCCGGACATCGGTTCGTCGGGCAAGGCCAAGATCATCGAACTGCTGGTCAAGCCAGGCGACAGCATCGAAGCCGACCAGTCGCTGATCACCCTCGAATCCGACAAGGCCAGCATGGAAATTCCATCGCCTGCTGCCGGCGTGGTCGAGAGTGTCGAAGTCAAGCTGGAACAGGAAGTCGGTACCGGCGACCTGATCCTGCGCCTGAAAGTCGCCGGCGCTGCACCCGCTGCTGCACCGGCACCTGCTGCCAGCGCACCGGCCAAGGCTGAAGCCGCTCCTGCTCCGGCCGCAGCGCCTGCTGCAGCGGCGCCTGCCCCGAAAGCCGAAGCTGCACCGGCACCGGCGGCGCCTGCCAAAGACGGCGCCAAGGTCCATGCCGGCCCTGCCGTTCGTCAACTGGCCCGCGAGTTCGGCGTCGAGCTGAGCGCAGTCGCTGCCACCGGCCCGCACGGCCGCGTGCTGAAAGAAGACGTGCAGGTTTACGTCAAGGCGCAACTGCTCAAGGCCAAGGAAGCACCGGCCGCCGGCGGCGCAACCGGTGGTGCAGGCATCCAGCCGATCCCGGAAGTCGATTTCAGCCGCTTCGGCGAAATCGAAGAAGTGCCGATGACCCGCCTGATGCAACTGGGCGCCACCGGCCTGCACCGCAGCTGGCTGAACATTCCGCACGTCACGCAATTCGACCAGGCCGACATTACCGACCTGGAAGCTTTCCGCGTCGCGCAGAAAGCCGTTGCCGAAAAAGCCGGCGTCAAGCTGACCGTGCTGCCGCTGCTGCTCAAGTCGATCGCGCACCTGCTCAAGGAACTGCCAGAGTTCAACGCTTCCCTGGCACCGAGCGGCAAGGCTGTGATCCGCAAGAAGTACGTGCACATCGGTTTCGCCGTGGACACCCCGGAAGGCCTGCTGGTCCCGGTCATCCGCGACGTCGACCAGAAGAGCCTGCTGCAATTGGCTGCCGAAGCCGCAGCCCTGGCTGAAAAAGCGCGTAACAAGAAGCTGACCGCCAACGACATGCAGGGCGCCTGCTTCACCATCTCCAGCCTCGGGCACATTGGCGGCACCGGCTTCACGCCGATCGTCAACGCGCCGGAAGTGGCCATCCTGGGTGTTTCGAAGGCCACGATCCAGCCGGTCTGGGACGGCAAGGCTTTCCAGCCACGCCTGATGCTGCCGCTGTCGTTGTCTTACGACCACCGCGTCATCAACGGCGCCGCCGCTGCACGCTTCACCAAGCGCCTGAGCGACCTGCTGGCCGATATCCGCACCATCCTGCTGTAAGCAGTACGCGCAGGCTCGCCAACCGGCGAGCCTGCCGATCGATTGCGAGCGCCCGCGCTCGAACCTCAACCCCGCCCCAGGCGGGGCTTTTTTTGCGCAAAATTTGCGTTACATCACACGCTGCAACGTAGCGATGCGCTACAAAGCAGATACGGTGTTGGCACATGAAACCCCGCTCGTCAGGCCTTGTCCCAACACTGTGTGAAATGGATGCATTTGGCCGCTACATTTATGGCATTAAGCCAGTGGCTTCTCTTGTAAGGCCGGGCGGCATCATGCAACCTTGCCACACGCGAAAATAGTCCGGGCGGCGTGCCCGTGCGATCAGTATTCGGGAAGCGAGTTTGTTCATGAAAAGCCAGACCGATGCTGCCGGCAGAACGGCAGCCGAGGTAGTGACGCAATTGCCTGTGCCTTCGCGCCTGGGCATGCTGCGTTTCGAGCGGCTTAACGAAGCCAGTTGGGCGCTGCTGTATCTCGATCCGAATTGCGAAAAGGCCTTTGGCCTGCCTCCGACCGAACTGTGCTCGCTGATCAGCTCGCCTTACGCCAGCCTCATGGAACCCGAAGCACGCTATAGGCTGCACGACGATATCCAGCTGCAACTGAGCAAGGCTTCGCACTACCTGATTCGCTATACCCTGCACACCAGCAACGGCCCACTGGGCCTGCTGGAAACCGGCGAAGCGTTCAAGCAACACAACCGTCAATTGCTACGCGGCTATTTCACCGTGCTGGACTGGCCGAACACCCATGGCGAGCCAGACAACGAGACCGACCTGCAGATTCGCCATTCGCGCCTGCAGGCGACCCTGGAGTTCAACCAGCGCACCCAACGCGACCAGCTTGCCCACCTGGAGCGCGCCCGCGCCCAGCAAGAGCTGATCCTGCGCCTGACCCGGCACCGCTTTACCGCGGGCTCGCTGCTCGAAGCCGCGCAACTGATTACCCGCAGTGCGTGCGAAATCTTTGATGTGGCCTGCGCCAGTATCTGGAATCTGGACGGCCCTCTGCTGCAGCCGGTGACCGAGTACGTGCGCCTCAGCGGTGACTACCAGCACCCAAAGCCGCTGGACCTGACCGAGCTACCGAACTACCTCGGCGCCCTGCAGGACTGCCGCGCGATCGATGCCGGTGACATCGCGCAGGATCCGCGCACCCGTGAACTGGTCGCGACCCTGGAAACACGTGACATTCGCGCCCTGCTCGACGCCAGTATCCGCATCGACGGCCAGCTGGTCGGCGTGCTGTGCCTGGAACAGGTCGGCGCCACCCGCCATTGGTTGCCCGATGAGGTCGCCTTCGCCGGTGAGCTGGCCGACCAGTTCGCGCAGGTGATCAACAACCACAACCGGCGCGCCGCCACCAGTGCCTTGCACCTGTTCCAGCGCGCCGTAGAGCAGAGCGCCAACGCCTTTCTGCTGGTCAACTGCGATGGCGTGGTCGAATACGTCAATCCCAGCTTCACGGCCATCACTCAGTACAGCGCCGACGAGGTCCATGGCCACAAACTGGCGGAACTGCCGGCACTGGAAAACCTCAGCAACCTGTTCGATGCGCAGTCCAGCCTGGCCAACAGCAACAGCTGGCAGGGCGAGTTCAAGAGCCGGCGCAAAAACCTGGAGCCTTACTGGGGCCAGCTGTCGATCTCCAAGGTGTATGGCGACCACCGCGAGTTGACGCACTACATCGGCATCTATGAAGACATCACCCAGAACAAGCTGGCCCAGCAGCGTATCGAGCGCCTGGCCTACACCGATAACCTGACCAGCCTGGGCAATCGCCCGGCGTTTATCCGCCATCTGGATGAGCGCTTTGCCCGCGACAGCGACACGCCCATGAGCCTGTTGCTGGTCGACATCGACAACTTCAAGCGCATCAACGACAGCCTCGGCCACCAGACCGGCGACAAACTGCTGATCAGCCTGGCCCGGCGCCTGCGCAATACGCTGAGCCCGGCCGATGTGCTGGCACGCTTTGCCAGTAACGAATTTGCCGTATTGCTCGACCAGACCGGCCCCGAGGCCGGACAAAGCATCGCCAGCCAGGTCCTGGCGACGCTCGACAAGCCGATGTTCGTCGACAACCAGTTGATCAGCGTCACCGCCTCTGTGGGCCTGGCCTGCGCGCCGTTGCATGGCCGCGACCCGCAAACCCTGATGCGCAACGCAGGCCTGGCGCTGCACAAGGCCAAGGCCAACGGCAAGCATCAGGTCCAGGTGTTTACCGAAGCCCTCAATGCCGAGGCCAGCTACAAGCTGTTCGTTGAAAACAACCTGCGCCGCGCGCTGGCCCAGAATGAGCTGGAGGTGTTCTATCAGCCCAAGCTGTGCCTGCTGACCGGACGCCTCAACGGCCTGGAAGCGCTGCTGCGCTGGAACCACCCGGAAAAGGGCATGATCCGCCCGGACCAGTTCATCAGCGTTGCCGAAGAAACCGGGCTGATCATCCCTATCGGCAAATGGGTGGTGCGCCAGTCCTGCCAGATGAGCAAGGCCCTGACCGCCGCGGGCTTTGGCCATCTGCAAGTGGCGATCAATGTCTCACCCAAACAGTTTTCGGACCCTGAGCTGGTGCCGGCCATCGCCGCGATTCTCAAGGAAGAAGCGCTGGACCCGGCACTGATGGAGCTGGAGCTGACCGAAGGCCTGCTGCTGGAAGCCACCGAAGACACGCGCCTGCAACTGGAGTCGCTCAAGCGCCTGGGCCTGTCACTGGCGATGGACGATTTCGGCACGGGCTATTCATCGCTGAGCTACCTGAAGAAATTCCCCATTGATGTGATCAAGATCGACCGTAGCTTCATCCGCGACATTCCGGATGACGAAGGCGATATGGAGATCACCTCGGCCGTGATTGCGATGGCCCACAACCTCAAGCTCAAGGTCGTCGCCGAAGGTATCGAAACCGCCGCCCAGCTGGCGTTTCTGCGCCGCCATCGTTGCGATGTGGGCCAGGGTTATCTTTTTGACAAACCTATCAGCAGCCAACACCTGATCGAGCAACTCAATCGTTACCCGCGCAAGCCACAGGCTTGAGCGGGTCTTCCCTGCCTCAATCGTCTGGGGCACACTGTTTGCCCGTTTCATGACAGCGCCAGGTATCGATAAGGGCGCGTCTTTATCCAGAGGATTGGTCCATGACCCTGCGCTCGGAAATTCTAGTGAACAAGAACGTACTGCCTACTGCCGACCAGGCTTTGCCGGGCCGCGAAACGCCGATGCAACTGCCAGAAAAGCACTTCGTCAATGACGCGCCGTTGCTCGGCCCGTTCTTTGAGGACGTTGAGTTTGCCATCTTCGGCCTGGGTTGCTTCTGGGGCGCCGAACGCCGCTTCTGGCAGCAGCCTGGCGTGGTCAGCACCGTGGTCGGCTATGCCGGCGGCCTGACCCCCAACCCGACTTACGAAGAAGTCTGCTCGGGCCTGACCGGCCACACCGAAGTGGTGCTGGTGGTCTATGAGCCTGCAAAGATCAGCTATGAGCAACTGCTCAAAGTGTTCTGGGAAGTGCACAACCCGACCCAGGGCATGCGCCAGGGCAACGACATCGGCACCCAGTACCGTTCGGTGATTTATGCCACCAAACCTGAACAGCTTGAGGCGGCGCTGGCCAGCCAGAAAGCTTTCCAGGCCGAACTGGACAAAGCCGGGCTGGGCACCATCACCACCGAAATCGAACAGGCTCCGACCGTGTACTTTGCCGAGGCCTACCACCAGCAATACCTGGCCAAGAACCCGCAGGGCTATTGCGGGCTGGGCGGTACGGGCGTTTGCCTGCCAGCGTAAAGACTGCACGCCTTGCGCTGGCTCCTGCGGGCGCGGCGTCCGGTTATTCGGCGATCAGCCAGTCCATTTTCCAGTCGCCTCTGGTCTGGCCGAGTTTCTCGGCCAGGTACGGCAACAGCTCACGCAGCTCCTCTTCCAGACCCCATGGCGGGTTGGCAATCGCCAGGCCCGAGCCGTTGAGGCTCGCCGGGGTGTCCAGCGGGTGCACGTACAGCTCGACACGCAGCAGCTTGGGCGCGCCGGTTTCGGCCAGGTCCTGATAGAAACTCTTGAGCAGGCGCGGGTCCTTGATCGGGTACCAGATGGTCGCCACGGTCTGGCGCATGCGGCTGATGGTCTCTTTAAGCGCCACGCTGCAGCGCTTGAGTTCGTCGAGCTGCTCGAACGGCGGGTCGATCAGCATCACCGCACGCTTTTCAGCCACCGGCAGCAGCGCACGCGGCACATGCCAGCCTTCACCCAGGTGCACCGCCACGCGGCGGTCATATTTCATGTTGTCCTTGAGCAGCTGGCCGTCTTCAGGGTGCTTCTCGTTGAGCAGCACGCGGTCCTGTTCACGACTCAGGCGCCGCGCCAGTTCCGGCGAGCCAGGGTAATAGCGCAGCTCGCCGGTCTTGCGGTTCATGTGGCGCAACACCTCCATGTAACCGTCGGCAGCGGCCGGCAGGTCGGTGGCGTCCCACAGGCGGCCGATACCGTCGATCCACTCACCGGTGCGCGAGGCTTCATCGCCGCGCAGGTCATACAGACCGATGCCGGCATGGGTATCGAGGTAGGCGAACGGCTGCTCCTTGCGCGACATCAAGGCGAGCAGGCGAGTCAGAACGATGTGTTTCAAGACGTCGGCGTGGTTGCCGGCATGGAAGGCGTGACGGTAATTCATGGCAGCTCCAGGCAAGGCCGCGCAGTTTAACAAAATGTGGGCATGAAAAGGCCCGGTAAAGCCGTTACAAAACCGGGCCTGAAACATCCGTGCGACCGAAGGTGACCAAACCATGGCAACACATTTTGCAGGGCCAGTCTGCCCGCGCGCTGCACACGGCGGTTAGCCGAAAACGACCTGTTCTTAGGTAATCCTGCCATCTGCGACAGTGGCTATTGCGGGGGCTGTGAAGCCCTTACAGAATCGGCTGACCAATCCTCTTTTAGGAACACCGTCATGATGCACGCAGACCTGATTGACCAGGACGACCTGATTGGCAAACTCCGGGCGCTGGGCTTCTCGACGCCTTCGGGCGCTACCCCCGAAGAGGCTTGCTCACACGCGGTGCGCGGCCTCAATGAAGAGCGCGCCAGTGCCTTGAAGGGGCTGGTGGTCAGTGTGCTGGGCAGCAACGCGACGATTCTGCCGGCCGTACGCCAGGCCATCGACCAGCAACTGTTGCCGGCGCTGGCGGCGTACAAACAGAGCCATGCCTGAAACGCAATCGCCCCCGTGAGCGGGGGCAATTGCGCATGGCCAGGCAAGCCGGGTCGATCAAACCCTTACGCTGGCAAACGTCGACTCGTTGCGGGCCTGATTCAGTGCCGACAACGGCCCGGACAGCGGGGCCAGGACCATGGCCTGCGGAATCGGCAGCATGGCCACCTGTTGCGCGGTATTGGAGCCGACGCGCTCGTCGCGTGGTGGAATGCCGAAGTATTCGCGGTAGCACTTGGAGAAGTGCGGCGTGGAGACAAAACCGCACACCGACGCCACCTCGATGATCGACATCGGCGTCTGCTTGAGCAGTTGCCGGGCACGGATCAGGCGCAGCTTGAGGTAGTAGCGCGACGGCGAACAGTGCAGGTATTTCTGGAACAGTCGCTCCAGCTGACGACGCGAAACCGCGACATACACCGCCAGTTCGTCGAGATCGATCGGCTCTTCGAGGTTGGCTTCCATCAGCGCGACGATTTCCTGCAGTTTGGGCTGGTTGGTGCCCAGCATGTGCTTGAGCGGCACGCGCTGGTGGTCCTGCTCGTTGCGGATGCGTTCGTAGACGAACATCTCGGAAATCGCCGCCGACAGTTCACGGCCGTGATCGCGGCTGATCAGGTGCAGCATCATGTCCAGCGGCGCGGTGCCGCCAGAGCTGGTGAAACGGTTGCGGTCGAGGGTGAACAGCCGGGTGCTCATGCTGACGCGCGGGAAGGCTTCCTGCATCGAGGCCAGGCATTCCCAGTGCACGCTGCAATCGAAGCCGTCGAGCAGGCCGGCGCAGGCCAGCGCCCAACTGCCGGTGCACACCGCGCCCAGCCGACGCGACTGGCGGGCTTGCGATTGCAGCCAGCTGACGTGCTCACGGGTGACGGTACGCTGGATGCCGACGCCGCCGCAGACGATCACGGTGTCCAGCGCCGGGGCTTTCTGCATCGCGGCATCGGGGGTGATCTGCAAGCCGTCGCTGGCCCAGACCTGGCTGCCGTCCAGGCTCAGGGTGGTCCAGCGATACAGCTCGCGGCCCGATAGCTGGTTGGCCATGCGCAGGGGTTCGACCGCCGAGGCGAGAGAGATGAGCGTGAAATTGTCGAGCAGCAGGAAGCCGATGGACTGTGGCGTGCGGTTCTGGGGGCCGGCCCCTGGGTTGAACGATGTCATCACGGAATCTCCTCACACATAAGCGGGGGTGGCCTGCAACGAGGCTCTTTTTATTGCCCTGTAATCCTTAGGGCTGTGCCATTGCATCGCAATTCCCATGCCTGAAAATCAAATCCCCTTACAAAAAAACCAAAAACGACGTCGCTGAGCGTACGCACGACAGCGACCCGCTTATTCAAATGCGACAAACCGCCGCGCCGGGGTGTCGCAATGAGCAATTTGGTAGCACTCGGACAGCTGAAGAAACAACCCTACAGAAAGAGGTGTCACTGCAAGCACGATTGGCGGGGGAATAAGCGCGCCATAAAAAGGCGAAATGGACAGGGTGTGAGCAAAAAGCGGGCGGCACGGGCTCATGTTCAACCGGCGCCGCCCTCGGGGTCAGCACTCGACGGCGTTGACCGCCAATCCTCCGCGTGAGGTTTCCTTGTATTTGTCGTGCATGTCGGCGCCGGTGTCGCGCATGGTGCGGATCACCCGGTCCAGCGAGATGAAGTGTTCGCCGTCGCCGCGCAACGCCATTTGCGCGGCATTGATGGCTTTTACGGCGGCAATCGCATTGCGCTCGATGCACGGCACCTGCACCAGCCCGCCCACCGGGTCGCAGGTCAGGCCCAGGTTATGCTCCAGGCCGATTTCGGCGGCGTTGCACAGTTGTTCAGGCGTCGCGCCGAGGATATCGGCCAGCCCGGCGGCGGCCATGGCACAGGCCGAGCCGACCTCGCCCTGGCAACCGACTTCGGCACCGGAGATCGACGCATTCTTCTTGCACAGGATGCCCACCGCCGCCGCGCCGAGAAAATAGTCGACGACGTTGGCCTCGCTGACATCGGGGCTGAACTTGACGAAGTAATGCAGCACCGCCGGAATGATCCCCGCCGCGCCATTGGTCGGCGCGGTGACCATGCGCCCGCCGGCGGCGTTTTCTTCGTTGACGGCCAGGGCAAACAGGTTCACCCATTCCATGGCGCTGAGGGTCGAGCCGATCACGTTGGGCTTGCCCAGCTCTTGCAGGCTGCGGTGCAGCCTGGCGGCGCGGCGGCGTACGTTAAGCCCGCCGGGCAGAATGCCTTCGTGCTTGAGGCCGCTTTCGACACAGTCCTGCATGGCGCGCCAGAGTTTCATGATGCCGGCATTGATTTCAGCCTCGCTGCGCCAGGCCTTTTCGTTGGCCATCATCAATTGCGACACCCGCAGGCCGTGCCGGCGGCACAGCTGCAACAGCTCTTTGGCACTGGAAAATTCGTAGGGCTGCACGGTCTTGTCGCTGTCCAGCTCGCCGCTGCGCGCCTGGGCCTCGTCGACCACAAAACCGCCACCAATCGAGTAATAGGTCTCGCGGAACACTTCGCCACTCTTGCCTTCGGCAATCAGGGTCATGGCGTTGGGGTGGAACGGCAGGTTCTCGTCGAGCAGCAGCATGTCCCGCGACCAGACGAACGAGATCGGCAGATCACCGTCGAGCAGCAGCGTGTCGCTCGCCTTCAGGGTCTTGATGGCCGGATCGATCTTCGACGGATCAATAGCGTCGGGCCATTCGCCCATCAGGCCCATGATCACCGCGTTGTCGCTGCCATGGCCGATGCCGGTGGCCGACAGCGAGCCGTACAGGCGCACCTCGATGCGCTCGATGCTGTGCAACCGATCGGCGTCGCGCAAGCCCTGGACAAACAGGGCGCCTGCGCGCATCGGGCCTACGGTGTGCGAGCTGGAAGGGCCGACACCAATTTTGAACAGGTCGAAAACGCTGATTGCCATTGCTGCAAAGCTCCATCATCAGGTCGCGCCATACTGCAGCGCTTTTATGGGCGTAACTGCTACGCTGGATCTGTCCCGGCGCCAGCACATGCTGGCCGGCAGGGATCGAACAGTGCGTCGCCGTTCGCGGTTATACCGGCATCATCGGGGTTTTCAGGCACTGCGCGCCGCTCCACACCGACGCAATCATGCTCAGCAACGCCGCCGTCTGTAATGGGCAATTGCACGCCGTAAAACGGCGTAACCGGGCCGCTTTCACTACCCGAACAGGGGCACCGCAGGCCAAAAGAAACTGGAAACGACCTTGCGCACACTGGATACGACCCCTCCTGTACTGGATACGACTCCCCCTGTAGGCGTTTGATTTTGGCTGGTAGATGATCGAATCCATGTCGCCCACAGACAGTTCGCACGGCACCGTGATGGGCTTACCCAAGCCTCGCCGATATAGCCGCGTCATCCCCATGAACGATGACGATGAGAAGAAAAATCACAGGAGCTTACCCATGAAAGGTTCACAGTCGTTATTGTTGGCCGCCATGCTCGGCTTGCCGTTGCTGGCTCAGGCCGTAGAACCCCAGGCATGCCACACCGTCAACTTCTCCGATGTCGGCTGGACCGACATCACCGTCACCACTGCGGTGACCAGCGAAGTGCTCGAAGCGCTCGGCTACAAGACCAAGACCACAATGATTTCGGTGCCCGTGACCTACAAGTCGCTGGCCGAAGGCAAGAACATGGACGTTTTCCTGGGTAACTGGATGCCGACCATGGAGAACGACATCAAGTCCTACCGCGAGGCCGGCACCGTCGAAACCGTGCGCGCCAACCTGGAGAACGCCAAGTACACCCTGGCCGTGCCCCAGAGCCTGTACGACAAGGGCCTGAAAGATTTTTCGGACATCGTCAAATTCAAGAAAGAGCTGGACGGCAAGATCTACGGCATCGAGCCGGGTAACGACGGCAACCGCCTGATCCAGAGCATGATCGACAAGAACGCCTTCGGCCTGAAAGACGCAGGCTTCAAGGTCGTCGAGTCCAGCGAAGCCGGCATGCTCTCGCAGGTCGACCGTTCCAGCCGCCGCGGCACCGACGTGGTGTTCCTGGGCTGGGAACCGCACCCGATGAACACCCGCTTCAAGCTGCAATACCTGACCGGCGGCGACGAGTTCTTCGGCCCCAACTTCGGCCAGGCGACCATTTATACCAACACCCGCAAGGGCTACAGCGAGCAATGCAGCAACGTCGGACAGTTGCTGAAGAACCTGTCGTTCACGCTGGCAATGGAAAGCACCCTGATGGGCAAAGTGCTGGACGACAAACAAAAGCCTGACGCCGCCGCACGCGCCTGGCTCAAGCAGAACCCTCAGGTGCTGGACACCTGGCTGGCCGGCGTGACTACCGTGGACGGTAAACCGGGCCTGGAAGCGGCCAAAGCCAAACTGGCTGAGTAACACGATGGCAGGCGGCCAACCTCCGCCTGCGATCCTTTCCTACCCCGCAAGCGGACACCCGACATCATGATCACTGATCACAAACTCCCTTTGGGCGATTACATTGCTGCCTTCGTCGACTGGCTGATACGCCATGGCGCAAACTACTTCGATGCAATCGCCTACTCCCTGGAATTGATGATTCACGGCCTGACTTCCGGCCTTGCATGGTTCAACCCGTATGTCCTGATCGGCCTGATTGCCGCGCTGACGCACTTCATCCAGCGCAAATGGGGCCTGACCCTTTTCGTCATCCTGTCGTTCTTGCTGATCCTCAATCTGCATTACTGGCAGGAAACCCTGGAAACCCTCGCCCAGGTGCTGTTCGCCACCCTGGTGTGCGTAATCATCGGCGTGCCGCTGGGCATCATCGCGGCGCACAAGCCACTGTTCTACACCTGCATCCGTCCGGTCCTGGACCTGATGCAGACCGTACCGACCTTCGTCTACCTGATCCCTACCCTGACCCTGTTCGGCCTGGGCGTGGTGCCGGGGCTGATTTCCACGGTGGTCTTCGCCATCGCAGCGCCGGTGCGGCTGACCTATCTGGGCATTCGCGATGTGCCGCAGGAGCTGCTCGATGCCGGCAAGGCATTCGGCTCGTCGCGACGCCAGTTGCTGACCCGTATCGAACTGCCTTACGCCATGCCAAGCATCGCCGCCGGTATCACCCAGTGCATCATGCTGTCGCTGTCGATGGTGGTGATTGCCGCACTGGTCGGCGCCGACGGCCTGGGGAAACCAGTGGTCAACGCACTGAACACCGCCGACATTTCGGTGGGCTTCGAAGCCGGTCTGGCCATCGTGTTGCTGGCAATCATGCTCGACCGTATCTGCAAACAACCTGAAGCCAAGGCAGGGTCCGACGCATGAGTATCATCAAGTTCGAAAACGTAGACGTGATCTTCAGCAAGGACCCGCGCGAAGCGCTCAGGCTGCTGGACCAGGGCAAGAGCCGTGGCGAGATCCTCAAGCAGATCGGCCAGATCGTCGGCGTCGAAAAAGCCAACCTGGACATCAACAAGGGCGAGATCTGCGTGCTGATGGGCCTGTCCGGCTCAGGCAAATCGAGCCTGCTGCGCTGCATCAACGGCCTGAACACCGTCAGCCGTGGCTCGTTGTTCGTCGAGCACGAAGGCTCGCAGATCGACATCGCCCACTGCACGGCGGCAGAACTGAAGATGATGCGCACCAAGCGCATCGCCATGGTGTTCCAGAAGTTCGCGCTGATGCCGTGGCTGACCGTACGCGAGAACATCAGCTTCGGCCTGGAAATGCAGGGTCGTCCGGAGAAAGAGCGGCGCAAGCTGGTCGATGAAAAGCTTGAGCTGGTGGGCCTGACCCAGTGGCGCAACAAGAAGCCCGACGAGCTGTCGGGCGGCATGCAACAGCGTGTGGGCCTGGCCCGTGCGCTGGCCATGGACGCCGATATCCTGCTGATGGACGAACCGTTCTCGGCCCTCGACCCGCTGATTCGCCAGGGCCTGCAGGACGAACTGCTGAGCCTGCAACAAAAGCTCAGCAAGACCATCGTCTTCGTCAGCCACGACCTGGACGAGGCCCTCAAGCTGGGCACGCGCATCGCGATCATGAAAGACGGGCGGATCATCCAGTACAGCGTGCCGGAAGAGATCGTGCTCAACCCGGCCGATGAGTACGTGCGCAACTTCGTCGCCCACACCAACCCGCTCAATGTGCTGTGCGGCCGCAGCCTGATGCGCACGCTGGACAACTGCAAGCGCATCAACGGCTCGGTATGCCTGGACCCGGGCGGCGACTCGTGGCTGGACCTGGCCGAAGGCAACGTGATCAAGGGCGCCCGCCAGGGCGTAGCGCCCATCCAGCTACAGAACTGGCAGTCCGGCGACGGCGTCGGCCACCTGGAACGTCGTCCGACACTGGTCGACTCGGGCATCGGCATGCGCGACGCCTTGCAGATCCGCTACCAGACCGGCAACAAGCTGGTGTTGCAGGACGGCAACCGGGTGGTCGGCATTCTCGGCGACACCGAGCTGTACCACGCACTGCTGGGCAAGAATCACGGCTGATAACCCCGCTGTAGGAGCGCGCTTGCCGGGATGCCGGACCACCGCGACCGGCTGCGTAGCAGTCGTAAAATGTCAGCGTTTCACAGATTTCTGTGAGCGCTGCGCACTCAGTCGCGGGCAAGCGCGCTCCTACCGTGTCCCATGCTTCTTTGTCCTTAATTTTTTTATTGTTTTATCGACCCGCCGAAAAAACCTAGACTGCTGGGCCGTTTTTAGCCCATTGCACGTCAGGAGACTCTGCTTCATGCCCAAGGTCGGTATGCAACCCATTCGTCGCCAGCAACTGATTCAAGCCACCTTGAGTGCCATTGATCAAGTCGGCATGGGCGACGCCAGCATTGCCCTGATCGCCCGCCTGGCCGGCGTTTCCAATGGCATCATCAGCCACTATTTCAAAGACAAGAACGGCCTGATCGAGGCCACCATGCGTCACTTGATGAGCGCCTTGAGCAGCAACACCGCCAGCCGCCGCCAGGCCCTGGCCGACGACAGCCCGCGCGCGCATTTGCGGGTGATCATCGAGGGCAACTTCGACGTCAGCCAGGTCAACGGCCCGGCGATGAAAACCTGGCTGGCATTCTGGGCCACCAGCATGCACCACCCTTCCCTGCACCGCCTGCAACGCATCAACGACCACCGCCTGTATTCGAACCTGTGCTGGCAGTTCCGCCGCGTGCTGCCTGAACAACAGGCCCGCAGCGCCGCACGCGGTCTTGCCGCACTGGTCGACGGCCTGTGGCTGCGCGGCGCCTTGTCCGGGGATGCGTTCGATACCGAGCAGGCCCAGCGTATTGCGCTGGAGTATGTCGATTTGCAATTGGCCAAGGCGCAGGGCTGAATAGCCTTTATCCCTGCCCAGGAGCCCCGCCCGCATGTTCGACTTCCATGCCACGCTCAAACAGCGCTTTGCAGCCCTCAGCAGTGAAGCGTCGTTTTATTCCATACGCCATGTGCGCCGTACCCATCAGCACCTGTCGGTGCGCCGCAATGTGGCGCAGCCGTTGTCGCAAGGCCTCGATCAGGGCGCGATGATCACCGTGCGCCTGAATGGCGTCGAAGCCTACGCCGCAACCCACGACCTGTCGCAGCGCGGCCTGCAAACGGCGCTGGAGCGCGCCGAAGCGCTGGCCCGGCAATTGGCGCCGCATGCGCTGCTGGACCTGCGCGAGCAGCCGGTGTCCAGCGCCTGCGCCGACTACCTGTCGCCGCAACTGGACGCCGCGTTTCCGTCCCTGGGCGATGTGCTGACACTGCTGCAGGACGAATCCGCCGCCGTGCCCAGCGATGAACGCCTGGTCGACTGGCAAACCAGCCTGGGCCTGGAAACGGTCGAGCAGATTTACCTCAACAATGCCGGCGCGCAGATTCGCCAGGCCCAGCGTTTCGTCTATCCGGGCATGAGCGTCACCGCCTATGACGGCCACGACAGCCAGATCCGCAGCCTGGGCGGCAGCAATTTCGGCCAGCAGGGCGGCGCAGAAGTCATCGAGCGCTGCGGGCTGATCGGCGCGGCACCGAAGATTGCCGATCAGGCGCTGCAACTGATCCAGGCGCCCAATACTCCGAGCGGGCCACGCGACCTGCTGTTGATGCCCGACCAGATGACCCTGCAGATCCACGAGTCCATCGGCCACCCGCTGGAACTGGACCGCATTCTGGGCGACGAGCGCAATTACGCCGGCACCAGCTTCGTCAAGGCCGCCGACTTCGGCACCCTGCAATACGGCTCGGCGCTGCTTAACGTGACCTTCGACCCGGACATTCCAGAACAACTGGCCAGCTACAGCCATGACGACGACGCCAGCCCCGCCAGCAAGCATTACCTGATCCGCAACGGCTTGCTGGAGCGTCCGCTCGGTGGTGCGTTGTCGCAATACCGCAGCGGCCTGCCGGGCGTTGCCAACAGCCGCGCCTGCAACTGGAACCGCGCGCCCATCGACCGCATGGCCAACCTCAATATCGAGGCCGGCGATCAGTCGTTCGAGCAACTGGTGGGCGGCATCGAGCGCGGCATCCTGATGTCGACCAACCGTTCGTGGTCCATCGATGACGCGCGCAACAAGTTCCAGTTCGGCTGCGAATGGGGCCAGTTGATCGAAGACGGCCAGCTCAAGGGCGTGGTCAAGAACCCCAACTACCGTGCCGTGTCGGCGCAGTTCTGGCGCAACCTCAGCGCGGTCGGCAATGCCAGTACCGTCGAAGTGCTGGGCACGCCCAATTGCGGCAAGGGCGAGCCCAACCAGGTGGTGCGCGTCGGGCATGCGTCGCCGGCCTGTGTGTTCAGTGCGGTGGATGTGTTCGGAGGAGACGCCTGATGGACCGTCAACAACAGTTTGAAACGCTGGTCGCCGTACTCAAGGCGGCCCTGCAGGCGGGCGAGCAGTTCACCTTGGCCTATGACGCCGAAGCCTCGGACTTCATTCGCTTCAACCACGGCCAGGTGCGCCAGGCAGGCTCTGTGCAGCAGGCCAGCGTCAGCCTCAAACTGATCGACGCAGGCCGGCATGCCGACCTGACGCTGACCCTGGCCGACGACCCGGACGAAGACCGCCTGCGCCTGCAACAGGCTGTGCGCCAGGTGCGTGAAGCCCTGCCGTTGCTGCCTGAAGACCCGTATTTGCTGCCCAACAACGAAGCCTGGCACAGCGAAAGCTGGCAAACCCCGCCGCTGCCCGACAGCAGCGATGTGGTGGCGCAGATCGGCGAGCGTGCCCGCGACCTGGACCTGGTCGGCATCTATGCCGCCGGCCCGATTTATCGCGGCTTTGCCAGTTCATGGGGCGCGCTGGGCTGGCACCAGGCCAATAGTTTCAACCTCGACTGGAGCCTGTTCCACGAAAACGGCCAGGCGGTAAAAGCCAACTACGCCGGCCATCACTGGGACAACGCGGCGTTTCAGCGCCAGTTCGAGCAGGCCCGCGAGCAGCTGGAATACCTCGGCCGGCCCGCCATCACCCTCGCGCCGGGGCAGTACCGTGCCTATCTGGCGCCGGCCGCGCTGGACGAGATTATCGGCATGCTCAGTTGGGGCGGCTTTTCCGCGCAGGCGATTGCCAGCAAGCACAGCCCGTTACAGCGCCTGTACGACGGCGAGGCACGCTTCAATGCCGCGGTGTCACTGGACGAACAGGTCAGCGGCTCGTTGTCACCGGCATTTTCCGGCGAAGGCTACCCGCGCCGCGACCTGGCGCTGATCACCCATGGCAAGGCCGGCGAGCGGCTGGTCGACTCCAGCAGCGCCGCCGAATACCGCCTGCCGGCCAACGGCGCCAACGCCGGCGAATGGCCCAGCGCGCTGAGCATGGCCGGTGGCGACCTGGAACATGAGCAGATTCTGGCGCGGCTCGGCACCGGCCTGTACATCGGCAACCTCTGGTACCTGAACTTCTCCGACATGCCGGCGGCGCGCATGACCGGCATGACCCGCTTCGCAACCTTCTGGGTCGAGGACGGTCGGATTGTTGCGCCCGTCAGCACCATGCGCTTCGACGACAGCGCCTACAGCCTGCTCGGTGAACAGCTCGAAGCATTGACCCGCGAACGCGAGCTGATCCTGTCGACCAGCACCTACGAGCAGCGCCAGACAGCCTCGACCCGGTTGCCCGGTGCCCTGATCAACCGCCTGACCTTGACGCTATAGCCAACCGCATGACGACTTCGACACCTCAGCTGGACGAGAAAACCCTGCGCTGGATGCCTTGGGTAATTGCCATCGCCTTCTTCATGCAAAGCCTGGACGGGACCATCCTCAACACGGCACTGCCGTCGATGGCCCACTCGCTGCAGGAAGACCCGCTGCGCATGCAGTCGGTGGTGATCGCCTACATGCTGACCATCGCCTTGCTGATCCCGGCCTCGGGCTGGATCGCCGACCGCTTCGGGATCAAGCGGATCTTCTTCAGCGCCATCCTGCTGTTCAGCGTCGGTTCCTTGCTGTGTGCGGTGTCGTGGTCGCTCGACATGCTGGTCGGCGCGCGGATCATCCAGGGCCTGGGCGGTGCGCTGATGCTGCCGATCGGCCGGCTGATCGTGCTGCGCGCCTACCCGCGTTCGGAACTGGTACGGATCATGGGTTTCATCACCGTGCCCGGCCTGCTCGGCCCGCTGTTGGGCCCGACGGTGGGCGGCTGGATGGTCGAGTACATGAGCTGGCACTGGATCTTCCTGCTCAATATTCCGGTCGGCATTCTGGGTTGCTATGCGGTGCATCACTTTATTCCGGACATTGCCGGTGGCGGCCGCACACGCTTCGACAGTGTCGGCTTCTTGCTGTTTGGCGCCTCGATGCTGCTGATCACCATCGCCCTTGAAGGCCTGAGCGAACTGCACCTGTCGCCGTTGCGCGTGGTGCTGTTGCTGTTCGCCGGCATGGGCTGCCTGGCGGCCTACTGGCTGCGCGCAGGCCACGTGGAGTCGCCGCTGTTTGCGCCCAGCCTGTTTCGCACCCGCACCTTTGCGGTAGGCATTCTCGGCAACCTGTTCTCACGCCTGGGCAGCGGCGCACTGCCGTTTCTGCTGCCATTGCTGCTGCAAGTGGCGCTGGGGTATTCGCCGTCGCAGGCGGGCATGAGCATGCTGCCGCTGGCCGCCGCCGGGATGTTCGCCAAGGGCATCGCCCGCTGGCTGATCGACGCACTGGGTTACCGGGTGATCCTGACCGGCAACACCCTGCTGCTCGGCATACTGCTGGCCAGCCTGGCGCTGGTCGATGCGCAAACACCGTATTGGGTCTTGCTGGTGCACCTGGCGCTGCTGGGCGCGGTGAACTCGTTGCAGTTCACGGCGATGAACACCGTGACCCTCATCGACCTGGACGACGCCAGCGCCGCCAGCGGCAACAGCTTGCTGTCGGTGGTCGCGCAACTGGCCCTGAGCCTGGGCGTGGCCTGCGCGGCGGCGCTGCTGGGCGGATTTACCAACGCCACGGACGGTGAGGCCAGCAGCGTCCTGGGCGCGTTCCAGCTGACCTTCCTCAGTGTCGGGGTGATGTCGGTGCTGGCGGCGGGAATCTTCCTGCAATTGCCGGCACGCGAGAAAGCCAAGTCGTAGGAGCGACCGGGCGGCAATCCACGAGGCTGCGCGACCTGATACACTGCGCAGCATTTTGTCTTGCAGGTTCACCGTCGTGACACAAACCGCTTTCAACACCTTGCCCCTGTCCGCTGCCATGTTGGCCAACCTTGAGTCGCTGGGGTACGCCGAAATGACGCCGATCCAGGCGCAGGGCCTGCCGGTGATCCTCAAGGGCATGGACCTGATTGCCCAGGCCCAGACCGGCAGCGGCAAAACCGCCGCCTTCGGTATCGGTCTGCTCAACCCGATCAACCCGCGCTTTTTCGGCTGTCAGGCACTGATCATGTGCCCGACGCGCGAACTGGCCGACCAGGTGGCCAAGGAAATCCGCCGCCTGGCGCGTGCCGAAGACAACATCAAGGTGCTGACCCTGTGTGGCGGCGTACCGTTCGGCCCACAGATCGGCTCGCTGGAACACGGCGCGCATATCATCGTCGGCACACCGGGGCGTATCCAGCAGCACCTGCGCAAGGGTTCGCTGGTGCTCGACGGCGTCAACACGCTGGTACTTGATGAAGCCGACCGCATGCTCGACATGGGCTTTGTCGACGCCATCACCGACATCGTCAGCCAGACCCCGGAGCGCCGCCAGACCCTGCTGTTCTCGGCCACGTACCCGGCCGGCATCAAGCAACTGGCCGCCAAGTTCATGCGCGACCCGCAGATCGTCAAGGTGCAGACCCTGCACGCCGACAGCCAGATCCAGCAGATCTTCTACGAAATCGCCCCTGAGCAACGTCTTGAGGCCGTGGTTCGTGTGCTCAATCACTTCCAGCCGGCCTCGGCCGTGGCCTTCTGCTTCACCAAGCAGCAGGTGCAGGAAGTGGTCGATCACCTGACCGCCAAGGGCATGTCGGCCGTGGCCCTGCATGGCGACCTGGAGCAGCGCGACCGTGACCAGGTGCTGGCGATGTTCGCCAACCGCAGCACCTCGGTGCTGGTGGCCACCGATGTCGCCGCCCGCGGCCTGGACATCGATGCGCTGGACATGGTGATCAACGTCGAGCTGGCGCGCGACTCTGAAATCCACATTCACCGCGTCGGCCGTACCGGGCGTGCCGGTGAGAAAGGCGTGGCGATCAGCCTGGTCGCACCACCGGAAAGCGCCCGCGCGCGCGCCATCGAGTCGCGGCAACAGGCGCCGCTGAACTGGCAGCAATACGACGCCCTGAGCACCAAGGGCGGTGCGCGCCTGCAACCGGCGATGACCACGCTGTGTATCGCCTCGGGCCGCAAGGAAAAACTGCGCCCCGGCGATATCCTGGGCGCCCTGACCGGCGACGCCGGCATTCCGGGCGCGCAAGTGGGCAAGATCGCGATCTTCGATTTCCAGTCGTATGTGGCCGTGGAACACGCCATCGCCCAGCAAGCCCTGGACCGCCTGAGCAAGGGCAAGATCAAAGGCAAATCGCTGCGCGTGCGCATCCTCTGACTTTTTTATTTCCCCGAGCCCTGAGGATTGTGGTGTGCCCGCTACTGACGTTGTAATTATCGGCGCCGGCGCTGCCGGTTTGATGTGTGCGCTGACCGCCGCTGCGCGCGGTCGGCGGGTGATGGTCATCGACCACGCCAACAAGCCTGGCAAAAAGATTCTGATGTCCGGTGGCGGGCGCTGCAACTTCACCAATATGTACACGGAGCCGGCCAACTTCCTGTCGCATAACCCGCACTTCTGCAAGTCGGCGCTGGCGCGTTATACCCAGTGGGATTTCATCGCGATGGTCGCCAAGCACGGCGTGCCCTATCACGAGAAAAAGCTCGGCCAGCTGTTCTGCGACAACAAGGCCAGCGACATCCTCGAGATGTTGCTGGACCACTGCCGCGACGCCGGCGCCAGCCTGCACATGGACACCTCGGTGCAAGGTATCGAGAAGACCGACAGCGGCTATCGCCTGCACACCACGCTGGGCACGCTGGACTGCACCTCGCTGGTGATTGCCAGTGGCGGGCTGTCGATTCCGACGCTGGGCGCGACCGGGTTCGGTTATCAGGTCGGCCAGCAGTTCGGCCATACCCTGTTGCCGACCCGCGCAGGCCTGGTGCCGTTCACCATCACCGACCAGCTCAAGGCGCTGTGTACCGAGCTGTCGGGTACTTCGGTGGATTGTCTGGTGAGCTGCAACGACAGCGCGTTCCGCGAGAACCTGCTGTTTACCCACCGCGGCCTGAGCGGGCCGGCGATGTTGCAGATTTCGTCGTTCTGGCAACCGGGCGACACGCTGCACATCAACCTGCTGCCCGACCACGACGCGCATGAATGGCTCAAGCAGCAACAGGCCGAGCGCCCCAACAGCGAACTGAAAACCCTGCTGGGCGAGATTTTCACCAAGAAGATGGCCACCCTGCTCGCCGAGCACTGGTTCACCTCCAGACCGCTGAAGCAGTACACCCACGCGGAACTGGCGGCCATCGCTGAAAAACTCGCGGACTGGCACGTGGTGCCGGCCGGCACCGAAGGTTATCGCACCGCCGAGGTCACGCTGGGCGGCATCGATACCCGCGAAGTGTCGTCCAAGACCATGGAGTCGCTGAAGTCACCGGGGCTGTACTTCATCGGCGAAGTGCTGGATGTGACCGGCCACCTGGGCGGCTTCAACTTTCAGTGGGCCTGGGCCTCGGGCTATGCGGCGGCGCAATACGTGTAACGGGCAGGCGCGTAGAACTTTTGCCGCCGGAATAAATCTTGCTTTGCCGGTGTACAGCGCCACTCAAGCGCTGTACATATTCCTCCTGCCCGTTCAATCGCGAAAAGGTTGTCAGCGCATTCATGGCATCGAAATCCCTTCGTCACACGCTCCGGCGCTTATGGGCTCAGGACAAGTTCAGCTACAGCATCCGGGTGTTCATTGCCCTGACCGGCAGCATGGCGCTGTGCTGGTATCAGAACGAGATGGGCCTGCTGATTCCTCTGTTCCTGGGGATTATCGCCTGCGCCCTGGCCGAGACCGACGATAACTGGCAAGGCCGCCTCAATGCGCTGGCGGTGACACTGGTGTGCTTCACCGTCGCGGCGCTGTCGGTCGAGCTGCTGTTTCCTTACCCGTGGATCTTTGCCATTGCCCTGGCGCTGGCAAGCTTTTGCCTGACCATGCTCGGGGCGCTGGGCGAACGCTATGGCGCCATCGCCTACGGCACGCTGATTCTGTCGGTGTACACCATGATCGGCGTCGACCAGCGCGGCGGCGAGGTGCTGGATTTCTGGCACGAACCGATGCTGCTGGTCGCCGGCGCCGCCTGGTACGGGCTGCTGTCGGTGCTGTGGCAGATGCTGTTTTCCAACCAGCCGGTGCAGCAGGCGCTGGCCCGGCTGTTTCGTGAACTGGGGCAGTACCTGAAGCTCAAGTCGAGCCTGTTCGAGCCGATTCGTACCCTTGATGTCGAAGCGCGGCGCCTGGAACTGGCCCAGCAGAATGGCCGGGTGGTGGCGGCGCTCAACGCGACCAAAGAGATTATTCTGCACCGGGTCGGCAGCGGCCGGCCGGGCTCCAAGGTCAGCCGCTACCTGAAGCTGTACTTCATCGCCCAGGACATCCACGAGCGCGCCAGCTCCTCGCATTACCCTTACAACTCGTTGACCGAGGCGTTCTTCCACAGCGATGTGCTGTTTCGCTGCCAGCGCCTGCTGCGCCAGCAAGGTTCGGCCTGCCAGGCGCTGTCCGAGTCGATCCAGATGCGCCAGCCGTTCGTGTACCACGCCAATTTCGCCGAGGCCATGGAAGACCTGCGCGCCTCGCTCGAACACTTGCGCGTGCAGAGCAACCCGGCCTGGCGCAGCCTGTTGCGCTCGCTGCGTGCGCTGGCGGCCAACCTGGAAACCCTCGACCGCCTGATCAAGGACGCCAGCAACCCCGATGCCCTGGCCGATGCCAGCGACAGCAGCCTGCTGGACCGCTCGCCACGCACCCTCAAGGATTTCTGGAACCGCCTGCGCCAGCAACTGACCCCGACCTCGCTGCTGTTTCGCCATGCCCTGCGCCTGCCGCTGGCGCTGACGGTCGGCTACGCGATGGTGCACCTGATTCACCCGGTCAATGGCTACTGGATCATCCTGACCACGGTATTTGTCTGCCAGCCCAGCTATGGCGCCACGCGGATCAAGCTCGGCCAGCGGATCATCGGCACCGCCATCGGCCTGATCGCCGGCTGGGCGCTGTTTGGCCTGGTCACCAACCCGATCCTGCAATCGATGTGCGCGGTGCTGGCCGGCGTGGTGTTCTTCGTCAACCGCACCACCCGCTATACGCTGTCGACGGCGGCGATCACGGTGATGGTGCTGTTCTGTTTCAATCAGGTCGGCGACGGCTACGGGCTGTTGCTGCCGCGACTGCTCGACACCCTGCTGGGCAGCCTGATCGCCGGCCTTGCCGTGTTTCTGTTCCTGCCCGACTGGCAGGGCCGACGCCTGAACAAGGTGCTGGCCAATACCCTGTCGTGCAACAGCCTGTACCTGCGCCAGATCATGCAGCAGTACGCCAACGGCAAAAGCGACGATCTGGCCTACCGGCTGGCGCGACGCAACGCTCACAACGCCGATGCGGCGCTGTCCACGACACTGGCCAACATGCTCAAGGAGCCTGGGCACTTCCGTAAAGAGGCAGACGTGGGCTTTCGCTTTCTGGTGCTGTCGCACACCTTGCTGAGCTATTTGTCGGGCCTGGGCGCACACCGCGACACGCTGCTGCCACCGACCGTGCATGAACAATTGATCGACGGCGCGGGCGCAACCCTGGCCGCCAGCATCGACGACATCGCCCGCTGCCTGGCCGAACGCCAGCCGGTGGCAGTGCAAAGCGATGCCGAGGAAGCGCTGGCCAATGAACTGGAGCAGATTCCTGACGAGCTGGAAGAAAGCCAGCGTCTGGTGCAGACCCAACTGGCGCTGATCTGCCGCCAGCTGGCGCCCTTGCGTACCCTGGCGGCGCACTTGATCAAGCAGCCGGAGCCCGCGCAGGTCGCCTAAAAGCCGTGTCGCCTGAACAGCGCCTCATAACTGCCGTCGGCGCGCATGGCGGCGATGGCGGCGTCGAAGCGCTGCACGATCAAGTCATGTTCGGGGTGCTTGAGGCTGACCAGAATGTGCAGGCCGTTCTCGCTCAACGGCTGCGGCAGAAACTCAATGGCCTCGCGCACCTCCTTATCTTCCAGCGCCAGGTTATGACGCGCGACCAGTTCGTCTTCCAGGGTCAGGTCGATGCGCCCTGCGGCCAGCATGCGCGCGGCCATCGAGAAGTTCTGCACCGGCACTTTAAGCAGTCGCCTGTCGTTGTCGAAGGTCGGGGTATAGGCGTAGCCGCGCACCACGCCGATGCTGTACTGACGCAGCAGCGACAGGCTCCAGTCATCGACAGGCTCATTCTTGCGCTTGAGAAAAAGAATCCGGTTGAGCAGATAGGCGTCGGAAAACTGCCCGATCCTGGTGCGCTCTTCGCTGTACCAGGCATTGATCAATACGTCATGGCGCCCTTCGGCCAGCCCGAGCATCGCGCGTGCCCAAGGCAATTGCTGGTACACCGTGACATAGCCGGCCCTTGCCAGCGCGGTGCTGACAATGTCGGTGGCCAGCCCGCCATTGAGCAGCGCCGAGTCGGTGAACGGCGCCCAAGGGTCGGCCACCAGCCGCAGCCGCTCTGCTGCGTTGCCCTGGGCCACCCACAAGCACCCCATGATCCCTATGACTTGAATCCATCGCTGCATGCGCACGTTCCTGATCTGGCTCGTTGCCCGGAATGCTTCCGATCAACTCATCGATACTCGACACAGCGTTTGGTAGAAACCCATCGATGCTACCAATCCACTCAGACGAATGGACGGGCCCAAGCGTTCCCCGGCCTGCGTCACGTGCAAAGTGGCAGGCGATAGAGGGTTTTATTGGGAATACAGCCCGATGAGTTTAGAATCCGCTCAGGTTTCCCTCCGAGTCAGCGACATGTCTATCAAATGGATCTGCAAACACCATACCGACCTGAGCATCGAACAGCTCTATGCCGTTCTGCGCCTGCGGGCCGAGGTATTCGTGGTCGAGCAGCAATGCGCTTACCTGGACGTCGACGGTCTGGACCTGACGGGCGACACCTGCCACCTGATGGGCTGGCAAAATGACCAGCTGGTGGCCTATCTGCGCCTGCTGGACCCGATCCAGCAGGGCGGCGACGTGACCATCGGTCGCGTGGTGACGGCACCGGCGATCCGCAAGATGGGCCTGGGCCACGAACTGATGGTGCAGGCGCTGGAACATGCCGAGCGCAAATGGCCCGACCAGCCAATCTATCTGTCGGCGCAGGCGCATTTGCAGGGCTATTACAGCCGCTACGGCTTTGATCCGGTGGGCGAAACCTACCTGGAAGACAACATCCCGCACATCGGCATGCGTCGCGACCTGGAATAACCGGCTTACGGGTAGCCCTTACGGATAGCCCAGCACGCCCTTGATGGTCGCCAGATTGCGCTCGATCCAGGCCTTGTCGATGGCGCCCCAGTCATGCACGCGGTAATCGCCGGCATGATTACGCGCGCCGTCGCGCTGCTCGAACTCACAGACGATGTCCAGATCGGCCAACGCCGCGATCGTGTCCTGCGCGGTACGCCGCGGCATGCCGGTGGCCGCCTCCAGCGCGGGCACACTGCGGGCCTGCCCGCTGTCGATCAGCCAGGCCACATACAGACGACGGTAGAAACTGCTTTTGGTTTTGCTGACTTGCATAGTGAACTGTACCTGCTGCCGTAGGAGCGCGCTTGCCCGCGACCGGCTGCGTTAGCAGTCGTAAATTTGTGGCGTTTCCGAAATTTTGCGAGCGCTAGCGCACTCGGTCGCGGGCAAGCGCGCTCCTACGGTTATGCGGTTTTTAGGGGCATGTCACGCCAGGTCAGGTACACGCGCAAATCGAATTCCAGCTGGTGATAACCGGGCAGCATGTGTTCGCACAGTTTGTAGAACGCCTTGTTGTGCTCGGTTTCCTTGAAGTGTGCCAGTTCGTGCACCACGATCATGCTCAGAAATTGCGGCGCTGCTTCCTTGAACAAGGAGGCCACGCGAATTTCTTTCTTGGCCTTGAGTTTGCCGCCTTGCACCCGCGACACCGTGGTGTGCAGGCCCAGCGCACGGTGGGTCAGGTCGAGACGGTTATCGAACAACACCTTGTCGATCGGCGGGGCATTGCGCAGGTGCTGGTTTTTCAGCTCCAGGGCAAAGGCATACAGCGCCTTGTCGCTCTGGATGGCGTGGCGCTCGGGATAGCGTTTTTGCAGGTAGTCGCCCAGTCGGTCCTGGGCAATCAACTGGCGGACCTGATCCTGCAGGGCAGGCGGATAGGCTTGCAGGTACTTGAGCGGTAACGGGCTGGACAAGGTCGGGACACACGCGCATCGAAAAGCGGCCAGTCTACACCACTCACACCACCTTCAAACCCGGCCCGCTCCACTGCCGGGTCATGCCCGTGGCCTGGGCGACGTCCATGGCGGCGGCCACCAGCGGCCCTTGAATCAACTGGCAACCGTGAGCCGCCAGCCACTGGTATTGCTCGACGCCGCTAACGCCATCGGCCATCACCAGCATGCCCAGGTTGCGCGCCAGCTCGATGATGCTGTGCGCCAGCGCCGCATCGCGCGGCGAGTCGAGCAAGGTGGCGATAAAGTGCCGGTCGATTTTCAGCGTGTCGAGCTCAAGGGTGCGCAAATGCGCCAGCGAACAGTCGCCAACCCCGAAGTCGTCCAGCGCCACGCGCACGCCGATGTCGTGCAACTGGCGCAATTGCTTGTGGCTGTGAGCCAGGTTGTGCACCAGCGAGCGTTCGCTGATCTCGACCTCAAGCTGCCCCGGACACAAACCGTGGCGCTCCAGGGCGCGCTGCAGTTCACAGGCCAGGTTCGGCAGGCAGAACTGCGCTGAGCTGATGCCCACGCTCACCACCAGATCGGCGTCGAACGCCGGGCTCCAGAGCTGGCGCTGCCGGGCGCCCTGATCGAACATCCAGCCACCCAGCCGGTTGATCAGCCGCGATTCTTCAAGCAGCGGCATGAACAAGTCACGCGGCACATCGCCGACCACCGGGTGCTGCCAGTGCAGGATGGCCTCAAAGCCGCGCAGCCGGCCATCGGCGAGGTGCACCTGAGGCTGGTAGAGCACCGAGAACTGCTCATTGTCGATGGCACTGCGCACGCTTTCTTCAAGCATCAAGCGCGAACGGGCGCGACCGTTCATGTTCGGGTCATAGAAACGGTACTGCTGGCGGCCGGCGCGCTTGGCCTCGTACATGGCGGTATCGGCGATGCGCAGCAAGCTGTCGAGGTCACTGCCACATTCGGGATGGGTGGCGATGCCGATGCTGACGCCCAGCGTGGCATCGATGCCGTTGACATGGCGGCGCACGGCAACCCGTTCGATAATCTTTTCGGCGATCTTGGCGGCCTGTTCCGGGTTTTCCAGGCCTTCGATCACCACGGCGAACTCGTCACCGCCGATGCGCGCCAGCACATCATAAGGGCGCATGCATTCGCGCAACTGCCCGGCCACCCACAGCAGCACCTCATCGCCGGCTTCGTGGCCCAGCGAATCGTTGATCATCTTGAAACCGTCCAGGTCCAGGTACAGCACCGCCAGGCATTTTTCAGCCCGCTGATTGCGCTGCAACATGCTCTGCACCGCCTTGTACAGGCCGCGACGATTCAGCAGGCCGGTCAGCGCGTCGGTTACTGCTTGCTGCTCCAGCTGCCGGTACAGGTCACGCTCGACCGACATGTCGAGGATGCTCAGTACCATGGCTTTCTGCTCGGCCGGCAGCGGCGCACTGGAAAAGGTCACCGGCAACTGGCCGCCGGTGCGGGTATTGAGCGTCGCGTCGTGAACCCGCCAGATTTCGCCACGCCGGTACCAGTTATGAAAACCGGACTCCAGCCAGTGACCGGCCTGCGGCTGGCAGACATGATCGAGCAGCGCCGAACCCTGCAGCTGTTGTTCGGTGCTGTCGAGCAAGCGGCAGATCGCCGGATTGGCGAAGCGCACGATGCCGTTCTCGTCGACCACCAGGATGCCTTCGGCGACGTTGGACAACACCGACTCGTTGAACGCCCGCGCCGCGTCCAGCTCCTGGGTCAGCTTTTGCAGGGCGCGGCGGTTGCGCTGCTGCTCCAGCAAGGCCTGGACCTTGGGCTTGAGGACATTGGGATCGAAGGGCTTGAACAGATAATCGACAGCGCCGCTGGCATAGCCCTTGTGCACCGCTTCCTGGCTTTGCTCGTTGGCGGTGAGAAAGATGATCGGGGTCAGGCGGGTGCGCTGGCTGCCGCGCATCAACCGCGCGACCTCGAAACCGTCCATGCCGGGCATCTGTACGTCGAGCAGCACCAGGTCGACATCACGCTCCAGCAGCACACTGAGTGCCTCGAACCCGGAGCTGGCGGTCACAATGCAGCGGTCGGCCCGCTGCAGGACTGCGCGCATGGTGACCAGGTTCTCGGGGTAATCATCGACCACCAGAAGCACCGAAGCGCCGTCACCTGGCTTGTCTTGCGCGCATTCCATGCCGTATCTCTTGTAAGTCGTAAGGATGACGCAAGGACACATGTCATCAAGTTGACACCAACTCTAGACCTGCCTGAGAAAAAGGATAAGAGCGCAGGCGCATTGCCATGCCAAAAGTAGGCTTTAGCCGACTAACGGTCGAGATCTTTAAACGTCCATCGGGTTCATCCCGGTAAACAAAAAAATGGCCCGCGCGTCACTCGACGGGCGGGCCATGGCCGGTCAGACAAGGATCAGCGCACGGCGTCCTTGTAGGCCTTGTCGGCGATGTCGAAACGCTCGCGCATGGCGGCCGAAGGCTTCTCGCCGGTCAGGCTGAACAGCACGATGGCCAGGGTCGCCAGGATAAAGCCCGGCACGATTTCGTACAGGCCGATGGTGGTGAACTGCTTCCACAGCACCACGGTCACCGCACCGACCACCACACCGGCCAGTGCGCCGTTGCGGGTCATGCCCTTCCACAGCAGCGACAGCAGCACGACCGGGCCGAAGGCTGCACCGAAGCCGGCCCAGGCGTAACTGACCAGGCCCAGCACGCGGTTGTTCGGATCGGAGGCCAGCAGGATGGCGATCACCGCCACCAGCAGCACCATCGCGCGGCCGACCCAGACCAGTTCGACCTGCGAGGCACTCTTGCGCAGGTAGGCTTTGTAGAAGTCTTCGGTCAGGGCGCTGGAGCACACCAGCAACTGGCAGCTCAAGGTGCTCATCACTGCCGCCAGGATGGCCGACAGCAGCACACCGGCCACCCATGGGTTGAACAGCAGCTTGGACGACTCGATGAAGATCCGCTCCGGGTTCTCGGTCACGGGACCGGCGATGTCCGGGTTGGCCGAGAAATAGGCGATACCGAAGAAGCCCACCGCCACCGCGCCGCCCAGGCACAGGATCATCCAGGCCATCGAGATACGACGGGCGCTGGCAATCGACTTGGCCGAATCGGCGGCCATGAAGCGCGCCAGGATATGCGGCTGGCCGAAATAGCCCAGGCCCCAGGCCAGCAGCGAAACGATGCCGATGAAGGTGGTGTTCTTGAACATGTCGAAGCTGCCCGGAATCTGCGCTTCGATGGCCAGGAAGGCCGGATCGACGCCGCCGGTGGCCAGCACGACAAAGATTGGCGTGAGGATCAGGGCAAAGATCATCAGCGAGGCCTGCACGGTGTCGGTCCAGCTCACCGCCAGGAAACCACCGACGAAGGTGTAGGCGATGGTCGCCGCCGCACCGGCCCACAGCGCGGTTTCGTACGACATGCCAAAGGTGCTTTCAAACAGACGGGCACCGGCGACGATGCCGGAGGCGCAATAGATGGTGAAGAAAATCAGGATCACGATCGCCGAAATAATGCGCAGGGCGCCGCTTTTATCTTCGAGGCGACTGCTGAAATAGTCCGGCAGGGTCAGCGCATCGCCGTTGTACTCGGTGTGGACGCGCAGGCGACCGGCGACAAACAGCCAGTTCAGGTAGGCACCGATGATCAGGCCGATGGCGATCCAGCTTTCCGACAGGCCCGACATATAGATGGCGCCCGGCAGGCCCATCAGCAGCCAGCCGCTCATGTCCGAGGCACCGGCCGATAGCGCGGTGACCACGCTGCCCAGGCTGCGTCCGCCCAGAATGTAGTCAGAAAGGTTATTGGTCGAGCGATAGGCCATAAAGCCGATCAGGACCATGGCGGCGATATAGATCACAAAGGTGATCAGGGTGGGGTTAGTGAAACTCATGTGTTCTGCCTTGGCATTGTTTTTATTCAACGTCCGGCACCTGAAGCCCGGACGCCATGCTGACTGAAGGCCCTCGCAAGCAGCCCTCGTCGTTAAGGTTGCACCGACGCCGGGCATCCTATTAAACATGACGATCAAGGTGCAACCACTTTTACCCGCACAGTTGCACCACATCACAGATGCAGGGTTACCCTGCAAAAAAGCCCGATTTGTGTGCAGTTGGTACAAGCTTCGCGGCAAATAGCACCAGAATCATGCACTTAACACCGCTCAACGGAACAGCTCGTATCGGGAGTGTAAAGATTGAAACAATTTGGGTTGCACTAGGTTGCACCCCGCTGTGCGCCCGGCTAATCTGCGCACACAGCCAAATGCCACATTCACAGTGGCGACAAAGAGGATAAAACATGGCCACCACCACTCTGGGCGTGAAACTCGACGACCCGACCCGCGAGCGATTGAAAGCAGCCGCGCAGACCATTGACCGTACCCCGCACTGGGTCATCAAGCAGGCGATCTTCAATTACCTGGAAAAGCTGGAGAGTGGTGCAACCCTGCTGGAACTCAATGGCCATCACAGCAAGGACGGCGACGACCGTGGCGAGCTGCCAAGCGATGCCGGTCACCAGAATTTTCTCGAATTCGCTGAAAGTATCCTGCCGCAATCGGTCCTGCGCGCCGCGATCACCTCGGCTTACCGCCGTCCCGAGCCTGAGGTGGTGCCGATGCTGCTGGACCAGGCACGCCTGCCTGCGCCACTGGCCGATGCCACCCACAAGCTGGCAGCCTCGATTGCCGACAAGCTGCGCAACCAGAAGAGCGCTGGCGGTCGTGCCGGTATCGTTCAGGGCCTGCTGCAGGAATTCTCGCTGTCGTCGCAGGAAGGCGTGGCCCTGATGTGCCTGGCCGAAGCGCTGCTGCGCATCCCCGACAAGGGCACCCGCGACGCATTGATTCGCGACAAGATCAGCAACGGCAACTGGCAACCGCACCTGGGCAACAGCCCGTCGCTGTTCGTCAACGCTGCGACCTGGGGCCTGTTGCTGACCGGCAAGCTGGTCTCGACCCACAACGAAACCGGCCTGACCTCCTCCCTGAGCCGCATCATCGGCAAGAGCGGCGAGCCGATGATCCGCAAGGGCGTCGACATGGCCATGCGCCTGATGGGCGAGCAGTTCGTCACCGGCGAAACCATCGGCGAAGCGCTGGCCAACGCCAGCAAGTTCGAAGCCAAGGGCTTCCGCTATTCCTACGACATGCTCGGCGAAGCGGCACTGACCGAGCACGACGCGCAGAAATACCTGGCCTCTTACGAGCAGGCGATTCATTCGATCGGCAAGGCGTCCAACGGCCGCGGCATCTATGAAGGCCCGGGCATCTCGATCAAGCTGTCGGCCCTGCACCCACGCTACAGCCGCGCCCAGTACGAGCGGGTGATGGAAGAGCTGTACCCGCGCCTGCTGGCACTGACTGTGCTGGCCAAGCAATACGACATCGGCCTGAACATCGACGCCGAAGAAGCCGATCGCCTGGAGCTGTCGCTCGACCTGCTGGAGCGTCTGTGCTTCGAGCCGCAACTGGCCGGCTGGAACGGCATCGGCTTTGTCATCCAGGCTTACCAGAAGCGTTGCCCGTATGTGATCGACTATGTCATCGACCTGGCGCGCCGCAGCCGCCATCGCCTGATGATCCGCCTGGTAAAAGGCGCCTACTGGGACAGCGAGATCAAACGCGCCCAGCTCGACGGCCTGGAAGGCTACCCGGTCTACACCCGCAAGGTGTACACCGACGTGTCGTACATCGCCTGCGCGCGCAAACTGCTGGCCGCCCCGGAAGTCATCTACCCGCAATTCGCCACGCACAACGCCCACACCCTGTCGGCCATCTACCACATTGCCGGGCAGAACTATTACCCCGGCCAGTACGAGTTCCAGTGCCTGCACGGCATGGGCGAACCGCTGTACGAGCAAGTGGTGGGCAAGGTGGCCGATGGCAAGCTGAACCGTCCGTGCCGCGTGTATGCACCGGTCGGCACCCACGAAACACTGCTGGCTTACCTGGTACGTCGCCTGCTGGAAAACGGCGCCAACACCTCGTTCGTCAACCGCATCGCCGACCAGTCGATCTCGATCCAGGAACTGGTGGCTGACCCGGTCAGCAGCATCGAGCGCATGGCCACCCAGGAAGGCAGCTGTGGCCTGCCGCACCCGCGCATTCCACACCCGCGCGACCTGTATGGCCGCGAACGCGCCAACTCCAGCGGCATCGACATGGCCAACGAACACCGTCTGGCGTCGTTGTCTTCAGCGTTGCTGGCCAGCGCCAACAACGACTGGAAAGCCGTGCCGCTGCTGGGCTGCGAGTCGAGCAAGGAAACCCCGGCCGCCGTGCTTAACCCGTCCGATCACCGTGACGTGGTCGGCCATGTGCAGGAAGCCACGGTCGCCGACGTCAATAACGCGATCCAGTGCGCCATGAGCGCCGGCCCGATCTGGCAGGCCACGCCGCCCGCCGAACGTGCCGCGATTCTGGAGCGTGCCGCCGACCTGATGGAAGGCGAGATCCAGCCGCTGATGGGCCTGCTGGTCCGCGAAGCCGGCAAGACCTACCTGAACGCCATCGCCGAAGTCCGCGAAGCGGTCGACTTCCTGCGTTATTACGCGGTGCAGGCGCGCACTGAATTCAGCAACGACGCGCACCGCCCGCTGGGCCCTGTGGTGTGCATCAGCCCGTGGAACTTCCCGCTGGCGATCTTCAGCGGTCAGGTGGCCGCGGCCCTCGCCGCCGGTAACCCGGTGCTGGCCAAGCCGGCCGAACAAACCCCGCTGATCGCGGCACAAGCCGTGCGCTTGCTGCTCGAAGCCGGCATTCCCGAGGGCGTGGTGCAGTTGCTGCCGGGCCGTGGCGAAACCGTCGGTGCCGGCCTGGTCGGTGACGAGCGCGTCAAGGGCGTGATGTTCACCGGTTCCACCGAAGTCGCGCGCCTGCTGCAACGCAATGTCGCCGGTCGCCTGGACGCTCAGGGTCGACCGATTCCGCTGATCGCCGAAACCGGTGGCCAGAACGCGATGATCGTCGACTCCTCGGCGCTCACCGAGCAAGTGGTCATTGACGTGGTGTCGTCGGCCTTCGACAGCGCCGGCCAGCGCTGCTCGGCCCTGCGCGTCCTGTGCCTGCAGGAAGACTCCGCCGACCGCGTGCTGGAAATGCTCAAGGGCGCCATGGCCGAAAGCCGCCTGGGCAACCCCGAGCGCCTGAATGTCGACATTGGTCCGGTGATCGACGCCGAAGCCAAGGCCGGCATCGAGAAGCACATCCAGGCCATGCGCGACAAAGGCCGCACCGTGTACCAGATGGCGCTGGCCGACACCGCCGAAATCAAGCGCGGCACCTTCGTGATGCCGACCCTGATCGAGCTGGAAAGCTTCGACGAACTGCAACGCGAGATCTTCGGTCCCGTGCTGCACGTGGTGCGCTACGCCCGTAAAGACCTGGATTCGCTGATCGAGCAGATCAACGCTTCCGGTTATGGCCTGACCCTGGGCGTGCACACCCGCATCGACGAAACCATCGCCAAGGTCATCGACAAGGCGCATGCCGGCAACCTGTACGTGAACCGCAACATCGTCGGCGCCGTGGTCGGCGTGCAACCGTTCGGCGGCGAAGGCCTGTCGGGCACCGGCCCCAAAGCCGGCGGCCCGCTGTACCTGTACCGCCTGCTCAGCACTCGCCCGCACGACGCGATTGCCAAATCGTTCAGCGCCGCCGATGCCCGCCTGGCACCCGACACCCGCCTACGCGATGCCCTGCTGCAACCGCTGCACGCCTTCAAGGCCTGGGCGGCCAGTCAGCAGCGCACCGAGCTGGTCACGCTGTGCGAGCAGTTTGCGGCGCAATCGCAAAGCGGCATCAGCCGTTCCCTGGCAGGCCCGACCGGTGAGCGCAACACCTACACCATCCTGCCGCGCGACCAGGTGCTGTGCCTGGCCGACGACGAAGGTGACCTGCTGGCGCAACTGGCAGCCGTACTGGCCGTCGGCAGCCGCGCGGTCTGGGTCGAGGCCGACACCACCCGCGCCCTGCGCAACCGTCTGCCGCGCGACATTCAGGAGCGCCTGCAACTGGTCGCCGACTGGAACCGCGACGAGGTGCACTTCGATGCCGTGCTGCATCACGGCGACAGCGACCAGCTGCGCGGCGTCTGCCAGCAAGTGGCGCAACGCGGCGGCGCCATCGTCGGCGTGCATGGCTTGCCCTACGGCGACACCGGCATTGCCCTGGAACGCCTGGTGATCGAACGCGCCTTGAGCGTCAACACTGCCGCTGCTGGCGGCAATGCGAGCCTGATGACCATTGGTTGATCAATAAGCGCTAACTGAAAAGAGGGCTTCGGCCCTCTTTTTTCATGCCCGGTTTAAACAGTTAATACTTAGTTTATTCAACACTTTCCTTGCACATGAACACGCTGTTTAGCGAACCCTTATTCAAGTAGTAGCCTAACAACACTATCATTTCTGTCAGTTGACGCCCCGTTCTCAAGATGATTGCCTGACCCTACATCAAGCCACCTCAAGAGAATGCTCATGGAACTGCTGAATACGATCACGGTTGATCACATCGGGGCTGATCTTCGTGAAATAACATTGTCCAGCGGCCTGCTTATAACCGAGCCGGCCGAACTGTCTGTCGATTATTTATTGATCGACTGCCAGCCCGGCAACTACAGCCCGAAACAAGGCGGCTTTGTAGCAGAACTGGATGCTATCGGCGTGTCTGTCAAGGTGCTGGAAAGCACCTGTGAAATGGATTTCAGGCCGCTGCTGCCCTGCTGGATTTCAAGCGTTCAGCAGGGCCGCTTTTTCAAGCGCCTGGTGGTTTTCGAACCGCAGGCCATCCCCGACGAAGCGGCGCGCAAGACCTGGCAAGTCTTTCAGGCGCTGCGGCTGTTTGCCGGCAACGACACGGCGTCGACGCTGGCACTGGGCATCATGGGCACACACGACGACAACAATGACGCCCTGGTCATGCTCAGGGTAAGCGTGTTTACCGCCGCAAGCCTTGCAGCGCGTGCGTCCTGGAGCCTGGTCAGCATTGTCGTCCCCGACGATATGGCCAGCAGCATCGCCCAGGAATTCCAGACCCTCAAGGCCCGCTATCTGGTCCCGCCACTGGCGCCGGCAGGTGTGCTGGACGAGATCGAACAGATCAAAAAAGCCTGGCCTCTGTTTGACCGCAGCCCGCTGAAAGCCGCCGTATCTCCCGAGGAAGTCGGTCTGACCGAGCGGCAATACACCATGGTCCATCAATACACCAAAGCGCTGTATGCCTATTTGAATGGCCTGTTGCGGGCCGATGATGTCACCAGCCCGCAACATGCTTACTTTCACGCCACTCTCGAAGCCCTGAGTACCGGGCTGGCGCAAATGAAGAAGTTTCGGGTCACGCAAACACCGGTGTATCGCTATTTGTTTGCCTTTCCGGGCATAGAAGAACTTTACGCCGTCGGCGCCGTTGCCCAGGAAGCGTCATACACCAGTACCTCGCGAAGAAACGGTGTGTGGTCGGGCGATTATCGGCTGATCATCAACAGTTCAATTGGCAAGGACATTGATGTTCTTTCGTATTTTCCCAATGAAGACGAAGTGCTGTTCGATTTCAAGATGAATCATGCGATCTATAAAGTCGATCTGAATGTGGTGCCAACAGTGATCACTGAGGTCTGGTCGCATGAAACGCTGCCGAACACCACCGACATTCAATATTCCCATTTGTGAGGATTGGTCATGGTCACGCTCGCCACACCGTCCAAAGACGCCGTTGACGTTATTCTCAAGTACGCCCCCAATGCGTCCAGCGCCCAGCCGGACATTGACCTGTCACTGTTTATCGAAGCGGTTTACGCGACCGATTTCATGGCACCGTTCGACTGGATCAAGGAGTTTCCTGACGGGGCACTGAGCTCTGCCAATCACGCGCCGCTGCTGACCGCAGACGCTGCGCAACTCAGAAAGCTGCTGATTGCCCACTTGCGCCTTGACCGTTTCCTCAACGGGCATCTGCGCAAGCTGTTGCAATCAGGCTATCTGGGCCAGTTGCTCGCACGACTCAAGGCGGTGCGCGCAACCTTGTGAGGCAGTGAAGTCCTCTACCGAAGCGTCAATGACTGGCAGGCAGCGGAAAAAACCGGTTCACCAATGCCTGCCCGGCCTGCCCCAGACGCGCCGCGTAATCGTCACGGCTAAACACATTGCCGGTGCGCATCTCATACAGCCGGTTGCCCGCCTGGGACGCCGGCACTTCGCGGATCTGCACCTTGATGAACCGGTACTGAGCACCGGTGACCTCCTGAATGCTGTGCACCATGAAGTAATGCCCGGGCGCAAACAGCGATTCGGCCTCTTCGTCCTCCTGGGAAAAGGGCGCGATGGGTGTGGCGCTGAGGTACTGCCCGGCCGGTAATTCGAAGACGATAGAGGTATCATCGAAGCGGATCGCCCTGTCGAACCCATACGATGGCGCGCCCGCCTGGCTGCTGGCGAACGCGCGGGTGACATACGGGTTTTCACTGAACGAGGTGAAATCGGTATTGACCAGCACATCGCCGGCCTTGATCTGGCCGCTGCGAAAGGTGAGGCCCGACGTGCCACGGGCGCTGCTGCCGCCACGGTACAGAGTGACGTGATTGTTGTAGCCGATTATGCTCAAGTCGTCGGCCAGCTCTTCGATCATGCGGACCTGATCATCGACCCTGACAATGCCGGTGCGCAGGTACTGATTGAAGTCATGCTCGTGCTCGGTGTAATAGTTCACACGCCCGCCGACATAACGGCCCTGCACCGTTTTGAAGACGCGGTATTCATCCCCGGACGCATCGACCAGCACTTCATCACTGCCGGTACCGGCCTTGATTTCATCGGTCGCGCTCATCTCATGCACATTGATCACCGCCTGTTGCCGCTCCAGGGCCAGGTCGGACAAGCGCTCCTCCTCTACGGAGTTCAATCTCATATACACATCCCAGAATGATGACTGCACCGTCGGGTAAGGCGCCACGTTCGCATCGCTAACGCCTGGCACCTGCATCGGGCGGCCACCGCTGAGGCGTAACGCCGGTAGCGTTTCCCATTGGCCTTGCGCATTGAGACGCACCGCCGTCGAGCCATCGAAGGCGAACGGGTTGAGCGGGTCGATCACCAGCCAGGCCTTGAGCGCCGAGCTGTAGCGCACCCGGCGCGCCGTTTCACCGAGCATGATCCAGGTATCGCCATTGGCGCTGCGCTCAATGCCCTGCATCAGGCCTTCGCCGGTGGTCAACGGCCCGTCATTGAGGTCTTGCAGCGCAGTCCACTCCCCGCTGTCGGCATCCTGCACGGCCCCGATCAGGCGTTGCGCGGCCGGTGCGCCCGAGAGCGTCGCACGCAAGGCAGGTACGGCATCGGCAAGCAATGGCAGGTTGAACAGCACGAAGATCGAATTGAGGATGGCGCCGATGACCCCGGCCTTGCGTTGCCGGGCGCGGCTGGCATTGATCGCCTGATCGATGTTCAGGCCGATATTGGCAATACCCGCCCCGACTATCACCAGTGCCAGCGGCCAGGCGAACACCGCTGCCGGGCCAAAGAGCCTGAGAAAGACATTGAAATAGCCGATCCACAGCTGCTTGCGCAGATCGCCGTTGGATGTCAGTTCATGCGCGAGCGCTTGCATTTCCTGCCGGGCAACACTGCGAAAATGCTCGAACGCATCACCGGCAATGGCTTGATCGTGCTGATTGATCAACGACAGGGTCGCGGTGTCGATGCGGTTGCCGTCAGCACCAAACGCCTGATCACGGATCTGGTCGAGTGCCGCACTCAAGGCCGCGCCGTGTTCTTCGCGGGCCACCGGCGAGCGCAGGAACAACGCCTCAAAGCCTTTGCGCAACGACTCGTCAGCCAGTTGCCGGCGAACCCATTCATACACGTCCCGCTCACTTTCACAGCAATGAAATGCCGGGGTCATGCCGGGCACATAAAGGGTTTGCCGGCCACTCGCCTCGACCAGACGCATGATCTGGCTGGACTCCAATCCTGCAATATCGAAGCTGCGCACGCTGATAGCGTGCAAACCTGCCTGGCTGGCTGGCGGTAGTTCATTAGCGTTGGCCGACTGCAAATCGGGGGTCGCTACCCGAGCAAGCCGGTGCAAGTCGCCCAGCGACAGGTCGCCATCGCGCGCTGCCAGGCCGGCCAGCGCCAGAAAACGCGCCCTGGCCAGTTCACAGAAGGTCTCTGCGTGAGCGCTCCAGAAGCTATCGACGCGCTGCTGGAAAAGGCCGGCGAAATTCAATGTCCAGAATCTTGCCAGCACGGTCTGCGGCAAGATGGCGACTTCGTTGCGGTCGTCATAGGTGCCGTGCTGCGGGCCATCGGTATAAAAGCCACCGTAGACCTGTAACTCGTCGGAGGCATCCTGATCGCGGGCGTTGAAGCGGCGCATCACCAGCTCGACCAGGGTCATCGACTCCACCGGCGTGCCGGCATGCTGCCAGCCGGTGAAAGAGCGCGAGCTGTTCGATGCACTGCCGAAGCGGTGCCACCAGACCGTGTCGGGGTTGAGCGTCTTGCCGGTCAGCTCGCGCATCAGCTTGCGGGCGGCGGACCAGGCCATGGTGTAGGCGTCGGGATAGTCCTGCATGAAACGCAGCGCTTTTTGTTTGAGCAGTGCTTCCTCAGAGACATAGCGGCGATCAGTGGCGTCAGACGGAAGAAATACGGGCGGCAACGTCATGGTTTGCTCCTTGATTGAGAGAACCATGTACGTGAGCAGACCGACCTGCCCGTGAGGTGTTAATTATTTAGGCCACGGCTGAAACAACCGGCATACAGCCTGTTTGCCACTTGATAGACAGACAAGCCTTTGACAGCCAGCCAATTCAACAGGTTAAATCGCTTGGCACGCGCGGTGCATGGTCAAGTGCCAGCACCGACGCTTCTCAATTTGCCTGACCTGGAGTACCGCCCTTGGATGCCACGACCATCAACAACCTGTTCCTGATCGGCGCGGTGTTGGTCGGGGCGAGCATCCTGGTCAGCTCGCTGTCTTCGCGCCTGGGCATCCCGATTCTGGTGATCATCCTGGCGGTCGGCATGGTCGCCGGCGTCGACGGCGGCGGGATCATCTTCAATGACTACGCGGCCGCCTACCTGATCGGCAACCTGGCCCTGGCGGTGATTCTGCTCGATGGCGGCTTGCGCACGCGGGTCAGCAGCTTCCGGGTCGCATTATGGCCGGCGCTGTCGCTGGCCACCGTCGGCGTGCTGATTACTACCGTGCTGACCGGCATGGTGGCTTCCTGGCTGTTCGACCTGACCCTGATGCAAGGCCTGCTGATCGGCGCCATCGTCGGCTCCACCGATGCCGCGGCGGTGTTCTCGCTGCTGGGCGGCAAGGGCCTCAACGAACGGGTCACCGCCAGCCTGGAAATCGAGTCGGGCAGCAACGACCCCATGGCGGTGTTTCTCACCGTGACCCTGATCGGCATGCTCGCCAGCGGCCAGACCGGTCTGCACTGGGGCCTGCTTGGCCACTTGATTCAGGAGTTCGGCATCGGCGGGCTGATGGGCCTGGGCGGCGGCTGGCTGGTGCTGCAACTGGTCAACCGCATCAACCTGGCCGCCGGCCTGTACCCGATTCTGGTGATCGCCGGCGGCCTGGCAATCTTTGCCCTGACCAACGCCATCCACGGCAGCGGCTTTCTGGCCATCTACCTGTTCGGCCTGGTGCTGGGCAACCGCCCGATCCGCAGCCGCCACGGCATTCTGCACATGCTCGACGGCATGGCCTGGCTGGCGCAGATCGGCATGTTCCTGGTGCTGGGCCTGCTGGTCACCCCGCACGACCTGCTGCCCATCGCGATACCGGCGCTGGGCCTTGCCCTGTGGATGATTCTGGTCGCACGGCCGCTGTCGGTGCTGGTCGGCCTGCTGCCGTTCAAGGCCTTTCATGGCCGCGAAAAAGCATTTATCGCCTGGGTCGGCCTGCGCGGCGCGGTGCCGATCATTCTCGCGGTGTTCCCGCTGATGGCCGGGCTGCCCAATGCGCAGCTGTATTTCAACCTGGCGTTCTTCATCGTGCTGGTCTCGCTGCTGCTGCAAGGCACCAGCCTGCCGTGGATGGCCAAACTGCTCAAGGTCACCGTACCGCCAGACCCGGCGCCGGTGTCGCGTTCGGCGCTGGAAGTGCACATCACCAGCGAGTGGGAGCTGTTCGTCTACCGCCTGGGCGCGGAAAAGTGGTGCATCGGCGCCGCCCTGCGCGAACTGAAAATGCCTGAAGGCACGCGCATCGCCGCGCTGTTCCGGGGTCAGCAACTGCTGCACCCTTCCGGTAGCACCACGCTGGAAGTCGGTGACCTGCTGTGCGTGATCGGCCATGAACATGACCTGCCGGCACTGGGCAAACTGTTCAGCCAGGCGCCGCAACGCGGCCAGGACCTGCGCTTCTTCGGCGACTTCGTGCTCGAAGGCGATGCGCACCTGGGTGATGTGGCCGCGCTGTACGGCCTCAAGCTCGACGGGCTGAGCCCGGACATGCCGCTGGGCCAGTTCATCGTGCAGAAAAACCGTGGCGCGGTGATCGTCGGCGACCAGATCGAGTGGAACGGCACGCTGTGGACCGTGGCGGTGATGGACGGGAACAAAATCCTCAAGGTCGGCGTCAAATTCCCCGAAGGCAGCCGACCGGGGCCAGCACTGTTCCTGTAATATCGGCCCTACACTCTGGTAGGAGCGCGCTCTGCCGGAATGCCGGACCACCGCGACCGGCTGCGTTAGCAGTCATGAATCTTCAGCGTTTCATAGAATTTTCGAGCGCTAGCGCACTCGGTCGCGGGCAAGCGCGCTCCTACTTTCCTGCAAACGATCGGTGTCTATGTATTCCTTGCGTGCCTTTCTGGCGGCCGCCGTTCTCGGCCTGTGCCTCAGTACCTCAATGACGGCGCTGGCCGCCGACCCACCGAACCGGGACAGTGTTCAGCAAAGCCTGGACAAGATCGCTGACCGCAAGCTGCCAGAAGCCGATCAGAAGGCCCTGCAGCAGGTGCTCGAACAAACCCTGAACCTGCTTTCCAGCCAGGAAGACAGCCAGCAAAAGCTCGCGGCCCTCAAACAGCAGCTGGACCAGGCGCCCAGGCAGGTGCAGGAAAACCAGCGCGAGCTGGAGCGCCTGAAGGCCGCCCAGATCATCCCGGTGGCCCAGCGTTACGCAAAACTGGACGTGCCGCAGCTTGAGCAATTGCTCAGCGAGCGCAGCACCCAGCAGAGTGATTTGCAGAAAGCCCTGAACGACGCCAACAGCCTGATCCTCACCGCCCAGACCCGCCCGGAGCGGGCGCAAAGCGAGATCAGCAACAACCAGACCCGCACCCAGCAGATCAATACGATCCTCAAGGCCGGCAAGGAAGGCGGCAAGACGCTCAGTGCCGATCAGCGCAACCTGTACAACGCCGAACTCGCCTCGCTGAACGCCATCAGCCTGCTGCGCCGCCAGGAACTGGCCGGCAACAGCCAGTTGCAGGACCTGGGCAACAGCCAGCACGATCTGCTGAGCGAAAAGGTCCAGCGTCAGGATCAGGAAATCCAGGACCTGCAGACCCTGATCAACGACAAGCGCCGTACCCAGTCGCAAAAGACCGTTGAAGAGCTCGCCCTGGAAGCGCAGAAATCCGGCGGCAGCAGCCTGCTGGCCACCGAAAGTGCGGGCAACCTCAAGCTGTCCGACTATTTGCTGCGTGGCACTGACCGCCTCAACGAGCTGACCCAGAGCAACCTCAAGACCAAGCAGCAACTGGATAACCTGACGCAGACCGATCAAGCCCTCGACGAGCAGATCAATGTCCTGAGCGGCAGCCTGTTGTTGTCGAAGATTCTCTACAAGCAAAAACAGTCGCTGCCGCACCTGCAACTGGACCGCAACCTGGCCGATGAAATCGCCGATATCCGCCTCTACCAGTTCGAGCTCAACCAGCAACGCGAGCAGATGGGCACGCCGCTGGCGTATGTCGACCGGCTGCTGGCCACCGAGCCCGCCGAAGAAATCACCCCGGCGCTGCGCCGCACGCTGATGGACCTGGCGGTGACCCGTAGCGACCTGCACGAGCGCCTTAATCGCCTGCTGGCGGCGATGCTCAATGAATCGATCACCCTGCAACTGAACCAGAAACAGCTGATCAGCACCGCCATCAGCCTGCGCGCGACCCTCGACGAGCAGATGTTCTGGATCCCCAGCAACAAGCCGCTGGACCTGGAATGGTTTCAGGGCATAGGCCCGCGTCTGCAAAAGCAGATCGCCACCCTGCCCTGGTCGTCGAGCCTGAGCGAGCTGTCCGAAGGGCTGACCCAGCGGCCACTGTTGTTCTTGCCGCTGTTGCTGCTGATCGGCGTGCTGACCTGGCGGCGCAAGGCGCTGTACGCCAAGCTCACCCAGCTGCATGCCGACATCGGCCACTTCCGCCGCGATAACCAGTGGCGGACGCCGCTGGCGCTGCTGATCAATATCCTCCTGGCCATGCCCGTGGCGCTGGCGCTGGCCTTGTGCGGCTATGCCCTGCAAATCGATGCGCGTGGCCAGAACGCCAACCTGGGCCTGGCCCTGCAGGAAGTCGGCCTGACCTGGCTGATGTTCTACACCGCCTACCGCGTGCTGGCGCCGGACGGCGTCGCGCAATTGCACTTTCGCTGGGAGCCGGTGCAGGTCGCATTCCTGCGCGGCTGGATTCGTCGCCTGGGCCTGGTGGTGCTGGCACTGGTGGCGGTGGTCGCGGTGGCCGAGCATCAACCGGCGGCACTGGCCGACGATGTGCTGGGCATCGGCGTGGTGCTCAGTTGCTATGCGCTGATGGCCCTGCTGCTGGGCCGCCTGCTGCTGGCAAGCCCCACGCATCACAATGCCTCGCTGTTTCGCAAGGCGCTGGGGCTGGCCTTCACCGCACTGCCGGCCGCGCTGTTTGTGGCGGTGTGCTTCGGCTACTACTACACCGCACTGAAACTCACCGACCGGCTGATCGACACGCTGTACCTGCTGTTGCTGTGGCTGGTGGTCGAAGCCACCTTCATACGCGGCCTGAACGTTGCGGCGCGGCGCCTGGCATATCAGCGCGCGCTGGCCAAGCGTCAGGCCGCACGCGACAACGGCGACAGCGATGCGCCCATCGAAGAACCCAAGCTGGACATCGAGCAGGTCAACCAGCAATCGCTGCGCCTGATCCGCCTGGCCTTGCTGGCGATGTTCGTTGGCGCGATGTACTGGGTCTGGGCCGACCTGATCACGGTGTTCTCGTATCTGGATAACGTCACCCTCTACGAATACACCAGCGGCACCGGCGCCAACATGAGCATGGTGCCGATCAGCCTGGGCGATCTGCTCGGCGCGCTGGTCATCGTGGTCATCACTTTTGTACTGGCGCGCAACCTGCCCGGCTTGCTTGAGGTGTTCGTGCTGTCGCGCCTGAGCCTGGCGCAAGGCAGCGCCTATGCCACCACCACGCTGCTGTCCTACACGATTGCCGGCGTCGGCTTTGTCACCACCCTGTCGACGCTCGGGGTCAGCTGGGACAAGCTGCAATGGCTGGTCGCGGCGCTGTCGGTGGGCCTGGGTTTCGGCATGCAGGAGATCTTCGCCAACTTCATTTCCGGGATCATGATCCTGTTCGAGCGCCCGGTGCGCATCGGCGACACCATCACCATCGGCAACCTGTCGGGCACGGTCAGCAAGATCCGCATCCGCGCCACGACCATCACCGATTTCGACCGCAAGGACATCATTGTCCCGAACAAGACGTTCATCACCGGCCAGCTCATCAACTGGTCGCTGACCGACACCGTGACCCGCGTGACCCTCAAGCTGGGCGTCGACTACGGCTCGGACCTGGACCTGGTGCGCTCGCTGCTGCTGCAAGCGGCGCGCGAGAACCCGCGAGTGCTCAAGGAACCGGAGCCGATCGTGTACTTCCTCAATTTCGGCGAAAGCACCCTGGACCACGAACTGCGAATGCACGTACGCGACCTGGGCGACCGCAACCCGGTACTCGACGAGATCAACCGGTTCATCAACCGCGAGTTCAAGAAACAGAAGATCAACATCTCGTTCCGGCAGATGGAGGTTTACCTGAAGAACATCCATGGCGGCGAACTCAAGCTGGTGCCCATCGAGCCTGCCGGGCACGAACCTGCACCGGCCAAAGTCGGCATCGACAAGTCCCCGGTCACCCCCAAGGACGTGCCGGAACCGCCAGAGGTGAAGCTGGACTGAACCTCACAACCTGAACGTATCGACGATCGCGCCCAGCTTCCCGGCTTCGATGTCCAGTTGTGCGCAGGCTTGCAGTGTCGCGGCCAGGTTGTCGGTGCTGTGTTCGTTCAGGCGGCTGATTTCATGCACATCGCGGTTGAGTTGCTCCACGGCCGTCGATTGCTCTTCGGTCGCGGCCGCCACGGTCAGGTTGACGTCGTCGATCTGGCCGATGCGCGACACCACGGCCTGCAGACTGGCGCCCGCCTCGGTGGCCACCGCCACGCTGCGGCTGCCCATTTCATGGCTGACCAGCATGGTCTGCGCCGCCTGGGTGGCGCCTTGTTGCAGCGCCTCGATAACCACGCGGATCTCCTCGGTGGCCTCCTGGGTGTGATGGGCCAGGCTTCTGACCTCATCAGCCACCACCGCAAAGCCGCGCCCGGCATCACCGGCCCGCGCCGCCTCGATGGCTGCGTTCAAGGCCAGCAGGTTGGTCTTGGCCGACACCGCCGAAATCACTTCCAGCACCTTGCCGATGTTCGAGCTGCGGGCATTGAGGTCTTCGATCTGCGTGCGTGTGGTTTCGATATTGCCTTGCAGGCTGCGCATCGTACTCACGGTGTCCTCGACCAGCGCGCAGCTTGAACTGACCTGCGCGCGGGCCTCGGACGCTTCTCTGGAGGCTGCCGAGGCGCTGCCGGCAATGTTCTGCGCCGTCGCCCCGAGTTCTTCGATAGCGGCGGCGATGCTGGTGGTGTAGCCGGCCTGGCTGCGAGCCTTTTCAACCGAGGAGTTGGACGCGCCAAGGACGCTGCGGGTGGCCTGCTTTAAGGTGCTGGTGGTCGATGACACCTCGGTGATCGAGGCATGCAAGCGATCAACGAAGCGATTGAAGCCCTGCGCCAACTGACCAAATTCATCCTGCGAGGCAATCGTCAGCCGCCGCGTCAGATCGCCTTCGCCCTGGGCGATGTCCTGCATGGCCTGGCTGATCTGGTGCAGCGGCCTCATCAACAGGCGCAGCGCCAGCCCCAACAGCAACAAGGTCACCAGCACCGCAATAACCGTGGCGATGATCGCCGACTGGCGGAACCCGGCCAGGCTGGCCAGCGCCACCGGCTTGTCGAGCGCGATGCCGATGTACCAGTTCTGCGAAGGCAGGCCCTTGATGGGCATGAACAGCGCCAGCTTCTCACCATCGGCTGCTGTGGCTTCGCTCAAGCGATCGGTCAGCGCCGGAGCCTGGCCCATGAACAGGTCCGTCAGGCTCTTGCCGATCATGGCCTTGTCCGGATGAACCAGGATCTTGCCGTCCTTGTTCACCAGAAACGCATAGCCACGGCCCTCGAATGCCTGGGCATTGAGGGTCCTGGCGATGGTCTCGATGCTCAGGTTGACGCCCAACACGCCCAGAACCTGCGCGCCGGAGCGAATCGGCACCGCCTGGCTGATGACCCGGTAATCGATCCCCACGCCGACATACGGCTCGGTCATCACCGCGCCCGTCTCGATGGCGTCCTTGTACCAGGGCCGCTGGCGACTGTCGTAATCGGCCGGCATCTGCCGGGGCGGCTCGATATGAAAGGCGCCCTCGCGGGTGCCCACATAACTGGCGACAAAGGTGTCTTGCAGTACGGGCGTGCGCAGTGTTTCAAGCAAACGCGCAGGCACAGGCTCCGGGTATGAGTCACGGCCGATCAGCTCGGCCATGCCCTTGACCAGCAACAGCCGGCCATCCAGCCAGCTCTGGATATCGTGAGCCATCGCCCCCGCCAGATTGCGCGTGCTGTGCTCGATGCGCTGCAGGGTGTCATGGCGCAAGCGAACATCGTTGACGGCGCAAAACACACCGAACACCAGCATGATCACCAGCGAGGCACTCAGTAATATCTTCTGGTTGAACCCGAGAGGTTTCATCCGGCTTCCTCGTATTTGATCGTTTCGGGGACCGTACGGCCGGGCGGCGCCCGGCCGGCTGCTGTTACCAGAGCGCCAGGGTGTAACTCAGGATCAGGCGGGTTTCGTCCAGGTCATTGCCGAAGGTCGAGCGCACGGTGGCATTGCGCACCTTGATGCCGACGTTCTTCAGCGCGCCGCTTTGCACCACATAACCGAGGTCGGTGTTGCGCTCCCATTCCTTGCCGCTGTTGCTGCCCGCGACCAGCACGTTGTCGCCGCTGACATAGCGGCTCATGAAGGTCAGGCCGGGAACGCTCAGGGCGGCAAAGTTGTAGTCGTAACGCACCTGCCACGAACGCTCTTCGATGTTGGCAAAGTCGTTGATTTGCACAAAGTTGACCAGGTACGGGTCACTGTTGGCGATATAAGGGAACGGGTCATCGCCACTCATGCGCTGGTACGCGGCCGTGAAGACATTGCCGCCCAGCGTGTACGCCACCAGACCGTTCGCCGCACGGTTATCCAGGCGGCGGAAGTTGCCATCTTCGGTACTTTTCGAATAACGCAGATCAAACTTCAGCGACTGTTTATCGGTAAGCGGTATGTCATAAACAACGCCACCAAAGTACTGACGGTAGACATCTTCCAGATTGCCATAATACGCACTGACACTCAGCGCCTTGTTAAAAGCGTACGTACCGCCACCGAACAGGAACTCGTCACTGACGCCGCCAATCCGGTTGCCGGTGAAGTCCTGATAGTTCGAAGAGCTGTTGAACTTGATCTGCGTCAGCTTGCCGCCTTGCAGCGTCAGCTTGTCGATATCCCTTGAACTGAGCAGCGCGCCTTCGAAGGTTGCCGGCAGCAGGCGCGTGTCGTTGCTCGACACCACCGGCGTGCGGAACGCCAGCGAGCCGACCTTGAGCACGGTCTCGGAGATTTTTGCCTTGGCGGTCAGGCCCAGCTTGGCGTATTCGTCCTGCGAGCCACGGCCATTGCGCGAACTCAGGTCGGCCGGCAGCAGGCCGGTGCCACCGGAGCCGTCGCCACCGTCGAGTTTGACCCCAAGCATGCCCAGTGCATCGAGCCCCAGGCCCAGAGTGCCGGCGGTGTAACCCGACTCGAACTTGAGCAACGCGCCTTGTGCCCATTCGGCGGCATGATCACGTTGCGCGGTGGGTGGGCCATTGCGAAAGTCGCGGTTGAAATAGAAGTTACGCAATTCCACACCAGCCTTGCTATCGGCAATAAAGTCGGCCGAGGCATCCAGTGAAAATACAGAAAGTGAGGCACACGCGCACGCGACTGCAACAGTCTTGTTCATCGACATTCAATTAGCTCCTGAGAATGGCAGATTCAATCGACAGCGTTTTTAGTTATTGGCAGGCAGCCGGCGGCCATCGGGGTATTAACCCCGTGGCACGCTGGTATTACGAAAGAGCGAACGTGAACGAATTAAACTTTAATACGACCAATCACAACCTTGGCTTCAAAGTAATGACCGGGTTGTTCCTTGATATTCAACTTCCCGGCACACGGCGCCAGAATCGACGTTTCCATTTTCATGGATTCCATGACGGCAATGACTTGTCCGGCTTCGACCGCCGCGCCGTCTTCGACCACCCAGGCGTGCAGGTTGCCGGCGACCGGGCAAGCCACCGCCTGTGGGTCGACCGCTTCGGCCACGGCCACCGTGTCGCGGCTGTTATCGGCCTGGTTCAGGCTCAGGCCGCGCAACAGGGCTGCCGGCAAGCCAAGCTCGTGACGCTTGCCGTCGATCTCGATGAAGGTGCGCAGCACTTCAGGGTCCGCCGCCGTGCTGCTGCGCGGGGCGATGGTGACCTTCTCGGCAAAATCGGTCTCGATCCAGCGGGTGTGCACGGCAAATGTGCCGGCAGCGGTAAAGTCGTCATGGTTCATCACCGCCTGATGGAACGGCAGCACGGTGGCCACGCCTTGCACCTGGAACTCGGCCAGCGCACGGCGGGCGCGGCTGATCGCTTGTTCACGGGTGGCGCCGGTGACAATCAGCTTGGCGATCATCGAGTCGAAATTGGGCGACACGCGCGAGCCTTCGACCACACCGGTGTCGAGCCGTACACCGGGCCCGGACGGCGCGCGGAACTGTTCGATCAGGCCCGGCGTCGGCAGAAAACCGTTGCCGGCGTCTTCGGCGTTGATGCGGAACTCGAAGCTGTGACCGCGTGGCACCGGGGTGTCCTGGAACGACAGCGGCAGGCCTTCGGCAACCCTTAGTTGCTCGATCACCAGGTCGATGCCGCTGGTTTCTTCGGTGACCGGGTGCTCGACCTGCAAGCGGGTGTTCACTTCCAGGAACGACAGGGTGCCGTCGCCGCTGAGCAAAAACTCCACGGTGCCGGCGCCGACATAACCGGCCTCGGCGCAGATGGCACGGGCCGATTCGTGAATGCGCTGGCGCAAGGCATCGTCCAGGAACGGCGCAGGCGCTTCTTCGATCAGCTTCTGGTTGCGGCGCTGCAACGAACAGTCACGGGTGCCGACCACGACCACGCGGCCATGCCGGTCAGCGATGATCTGCGCCTCGATGTGCCGTGGACGGTGCAGGAAGCGCTCAAGGAAGCACTCGCCACGACCGAAGGCGGCGACGGCTTCACGCACGGCCGACTCGTACAGCTCGGTGATTTCTTCCATCTGCCAGACCACTTTCAGGCCACGGCCACCGCCACCGAAGGCCGCCTTGATGGCAATCGGCAAGCCGTGCTGCTCGGCAAAAGCGATCACCTCGCTGGCGTCCTTGACCGGGTCAGCGGTGCCGGCCACCAGTGGCGCGCCGACTTTCAGGGCGATGTGACGGGCCTGGACCTTGTCGCCCAGCGCATCGATGGTGCTCGGGTCCGGGCCGATCCAGGTCAGGCCGGCATCGATCACGGCGCGGGCAAAGTCGGCACGTTCGGACAGAAAGCCATAACCCGGGTGAACCGCATCGGCGCCGGCACGCGCTGCCACGGCCAGCAGTTTTTCGATGTTCAGGTAGGTGTCGCTGGAACGCTCGCCGTCCAGTGCCCAGGCTTCATCGGCCACGCGCACGTGCAGGGCATCGATATCGCCATCGGCGTACACCGCCACCGAACCCACGCCGTAGTCGCGGCAGGCACGCGCGATACGCACAGCGATTTCACCACGGTTGGCAATCAGAACCTTTTTCATTTTTTCTTGATCTCGTCTGAAGAGGCTGGCAGCACTTGCTCGAAGGCACTCAGCGGATTGAAGCGAATACGCGCGTTGACCGGAATCTGCCCGGCCAGGTCCAGGTGGTACGGAGCGACCACGCCGATCACCGGGTAACCGCCGGTCAACGGGTGATCGGCCAGGAACAGGACCGGCTGGCCGCTGGGCGGGACCTGAATGGCGCCGACCACGGTGCCTTCGCTGGGCAGTTCGCCGTCGATGGCGCGGGTCAGCGATTGCTCGCCGGCGAGGCGGATGCCGATGCGGTTCGATTGCGGTGTCACCTGCCAGGTCTGTTGCCCCAGCAGCGCCTGCGCCTCTGGTGTGAACCAGTCGCTGCGCGGGCCCATGACCACATCCAGCGTGATCACCTGGTCACGCTGCGGCATGGCAAATGCCGGTTGTTCATCGATCGACACCGCCAGACCGCCCGGCGCCGGTTGCAGGCCCAGACGGTCACCGGCCGCCAATGGCGCAGGGCCGACCTGCGCCAGGGTGTCGGTGGACAGGCTGCCCAACACCGGCGTTATCGCAAAGCCGCCACGGATGGCCAGATAACTGCGCAGGCCGGCCGTCGGTGCGCCGAGGCTCAACTGGTCGCCGTGCTGCAAGGTAAAGGGCGCGTACAGCGCAGGCCGCAGCAACCGGCCTTCAGCGGTGCGCACCTCGACAGGCACCTTGGCGCCAGTGACGGCGGCCACGGTCTGCGCGTGGCAGGTCAGGCTCAGGCCGCCCATCAGCACTTCCAGGCCAGCGGTTGCCGGATCGTTGCCGACCGCGCGGTTGGCGGCGCGCAATGCACCGCGATCCATCGCCCCGGACGCCGACACGCCTTCGCCGGCACGGCCCGGACGCCCAAGGTCTTGCAGCAGGGTTTGCAGGCCCGGCGAAACAACGTCCAGATACGGCTCCGTCACCTCGGACACCACCGGACGCTGCGGCGCAGCGACTGTCAGCCCGGCGGCCGGCAATGGCCCGGCGTCGCAAAAGCGCACGCGGTAACCGGGCTGGAACAGCGCTGGCTCGTCGCGCGCCAGGTCCCACATTTTCAGCGGCGTGATGCCGATGATCTGCCAGCCGCCGGGGCTGGCCTGTGGATAAACGCCGCTGAAGCCACCGGCCAGCGCCACGGCACCGGCCGGAATGCGCGTGCGCGGGGTGCTGCGCCGTGGCACTACAAAGCCTGCGCCGCCACTGAGGTAGGCAAAGCCCGGCGCAAAGCCGCAGAAGGCCACGTCGTAGTCGCTGCCGGTGTGGCGCTTGATCACTTCGTCGACGCTGATGCCCAGCTCGCGGGCGACATCGTCGAGGTCTTCGCCGTTGTAGTGCACCGGAATTTCGATCAGCTTGCCCGCCTGACGAACCTTGCCCGTCAGATCGCGCGCGGCAATCTGCGCGGCCAGTACCTCGCGGCTGACAGCACCCGGACGAAAACTGACCAGCAAGGTCCGCGCCGCCGGGACGATCTCCTGCACACCGGCAATCGGTGTTTGCTGCAATGAGTCGAACAGGGCAAGGGTCTCGTCCAGGTTCGCCAATTCAACCAGGAGTGCGTCCAGGCTGACCGGATAGAAACGCATGATCCTCTCCTATACGTGGTAATCGCTGTCAGGGATGTCGGTGATGAACATGTGCCCCGGCGCGTGAGTGATGGCAAAGGGTACGCGAGAAGCCATGACCACCGCTTGAGGTGTGACACCACAGGCCCAGAACACCGGAATTTCACCGGGGTTGATCGACACCGCATCACCAAAATCAGGCTGCGCCAGGTCCTTGATACCCAGGCGTTCAGGCTCACCGATATGCACTGGCGCGCCGTGTACGCTGGGATAACGTGCGGTGATCTTTACCGCGTCCGCCACCCGGCTGGCCGGAACGGGACGCATCGACACGACCATTTCGCCTTGCAGGCGACCGGCAGGCCGGCACTGGCGGTTGCTGCGGTACATCGGCACATTGCAGCCCTGGCTAATGTGCCGCACATCGATGCCGGCCTTCACCAGATCGGTCTCGAAAGTGAAGCTGCAACCGATCAGAAACGTCACAGATCGGTGTGCTGCGCCCACAGTGGCGTGCCGTCGTGCAGCTCTTCGACCAGTTTGCCGTCGCGCCATACCCGGTACAGCGGCAGGTCGGTGCGCAGGTCGGCCGCTTCGGCCAGAAACGTGGTGTAGCTGCCAGGCTCGGTGACATCCAGCAGCGGGCATGCCTGCGGGTTGCGCTGGGCGAACAGCAGAAAGTCGTAAGCCCATTCACGCGGCAGCGAGATCATGTTGGCCTGGGTCAGGCCCGGCGCGATGCCGGCGGTGGGTTCAGCCTCGCCGGCCCGGTAGCGGGCACGCGCCACGGCAGCGGCCTGGCGGGCTTGCTCAAGTGCGCTCATGCAGGCTGCTCCTGAGTGAAGGCACGGATCGTCACGCCGGCTGCTTGCAGGTCGTCCTTAAGGGTGCGGGCGATGGTGACTGCATCGGGGCTGTCGCCATGCACGCAGATCGAATCGGCCTGCAGTTCGATCACGCGGCCGTCGACAGACTCGATGACGCCTTCGTTGACCAGGCGCAGCATGCGCTTGGCGATCAGTCCGGCATCGTGCAGCACCGCGCCGGGCCGCGAGCGCGACACCAGCGTGCCTGAGTGGGTGTAGGCGCGGTCGGCGAAGGCCTCGGCCACGCATGACAGACCGGCTTCACGGGCCCAGCCGAGCAACGGCGAATTGGCCAGGCACACCAGCTTCAATGCAGGATCAAGCAGCAGCAGCGCTTCGATGACCGCCGCGGCCTGTTTCGGCTCGCCGGCGATGGTGTTGTACAGCGCGCCGTGCGGTTTGACATAGCTCACCCGCGTCCCGACGCTGCGTGCCAGCCCTTGCAGGGCACCGATCTGGTAAATCACATCGGCGGTCAGTTGTTCGGCCGGGACGTCCATGTTGCGCCGCCCGAACCCGACCAGGTCCGGGTAGGCCACATGGGCACCGATGGCCACGCCACGGGCGGCAGCCGCTTTGAGGGTGCGCAGGATACCGGCCGGGTCGCCGGCATGAAAACCGCAGGCAACGTTGGCACTGCTGACGACTTCAAGAATCGCCGTATCGTCGCCCATGCTCCAGGCGCCGAAACTTTCGCCCAGGTCACTGTTGAGGTCGATGGCACGCATAGTCAGGTCTCCGTTTGAATCTGTTTGATCAGGCAGCGCCGATAAAGGCAAAAATGGCACGGGCCGACTTGAACGCCATGAACCACGACAACAGGCACGTCAGCACGCCCAGCACCAGCAGCCAGCGCGGGTAGTGGTAACCGCCCATGAGGTCGGACCGGCGCCAGCCCACATACATGAAGATACTCAGGCCCAGTGGCAGGATAAGCCCGTTGAAACCACCGGCGAAGACCAGCAGGGCCGCCGGCGGCTTGCCGAGGATCAGATAGGCGATCAGCGCGATGACAATAAAGCCCACGGTGGCCAGGTTACGCGCCCGCTCGGTGATCTTTTTCGAGAACACGGTAATAAACGACATCGAGGTGTAAGACGCGCCGATCATGCTGCTGATACCGGCTGCCCACAACACCAGACCGAACATCATCATGCCGAATTGACCGGCAGCGGCGCCAAAGGCCTGGCCGGCAGGGTTGGCGCCCTTGCCGGAAACATCGATGACCACGCCGCTGGCAACCACGCCAAGAATCGCCAGGAACAGCACATAGCGGGCAATACCGGTGACCAGAATCCCGCTTAGGGCCGCCTTGGTGACCGCGTCGATGTTTTCCACCCCGACCGTGCCACGGTCAAGCAGGCGGTGCGCACCGGCATAGGTGATGTAGCCGCCGACAGTGCCGCCGACGATGGTGGTAATCGAGGCAAAGTCGATGAAGTCAGGCCATACCGACTGACGCAGCGCTTCACCCAATGGCGGATGCGACGCGAAGGCGGCGAACATGATCAGGGAAATCTTCAACACCCCGAGCACGATCATGATGCGGTCCATCGCCACGCCGGCCCGGTGCGACGAAAAGATACCGATCGCCAGCAGCGCACTCAGCGCACCACCCAGCATGGGGTCAATGCCGGTCAGGGCATTAAGGCCCAGGCCTGCGCCCGCCATGTTGCCCAGGCTGAACACCAGACCGCCGGCAATCACCAGCACCGCCAACAGATAGCCGCTGCCCGGAATGGCCGCATTGGCAAGGTCCGAAGCACGCATGCGGGTCAATGTAACGATGCGCCAGACATTCAGTTGCACAACGAAGTCGATGAGGATCGAGGCCAGGATGCCAAAGGCAAACGCAGCGCCGAGGGTCGCGGTAAAGGTAGCCGTCTGGGTCAGAAACCCAGGGCCGATGGCCGAGGTGGCCATCATGAACATCGCGGCGATCAGAGACGATCGCCGCGCCTTTGTGAACTCACTGGTGGTCTGTGTCACGGCATTATTCCTGCGGTGGGGGATGACTTCCCTCAGCAATGAGCATGCCAATGGCCATTCATCGCCATCAACGTGTAGATAAACAAAGGATTTATTGTTGAACAATCCTATATGGATAGCCTGATGATTTGCACCAAATTGTTACCCTTCAACCCATCGATGCTACCTGATGAAGCAGGATGGGGCCTTGGCCCTTGCTACTGGTGAAGCGCTCAGGGAACATCGGCACGGCTTTTCTTATTTCTGGATCCTTCAATGAACGACGCTTCTCCTCCACTGCCCCGCACGCTTGGAGAATCCATCACCCAGGAAATGCGCAGAATGCTGGTCGACGGCCAATTGGTGCCCGGCCAACGCCTGTCCGAAGCCGCGCTGGCCGAGAGCCTGCAGATTTCGCGTAACACCTTGAGAGAAGCGTTCAGGGTGCTGACCCAGGAAGGGCTGCTCAAGCACGAGCCCAATCGCGGCGTCAGCGTCGCGGTGCCCGACATGGCGTCGATCATCGACATCTACCGTATTCGCCGCTTCATCGAGTGCAAGGCCATCAGCCAGGGCTACCCTCAACACCCCGGCGCCGTGCACATGCGCGAAGCGGTCGAGGCCGGCCTGCGTGCCCGCGAAGACAAGGACTGGGTCGGGCTGGGCACCGCCAACATGCGTTTTCATCGCGGCATCGTCGAACTGGCCGACAGCTCACGGCTGGTCACGTTTTACGGGCAGATCTCTGCCGAGTTGCGCCTGGCGTTCGGCCTGCTGAAAAACCCGGAATTCCTGCATTCACCCTATGTCGATATGAATGCCGCCATTCTGCGCACGCTGGAAGAAGGACGGGCAGACGAAGCAACACGCATGCTCGAAACCTATCTGGTGCAATCGGAACGTACCGTGCTGGCCGCCTTCGAGCGCAGCCTGAACCGCTAACTGGAGGCCGCATTGAACGCCCTCGACGAACTCGACTTCGACAACCGCTTTGCCCGCCTGGGCGATGCGTTTTCCACCTCGGTACTGCCCGAGCCCATCGACGAGCCGCGCCTGGTCGTGGCCAGCGAGTCGGCCCTGGCGTTGCTCGACCTCGACCCGGCGCAAGCCGAACAACCGCTGTTCGTCGATGTATTCAGCGGCCACAAGCTATGGGCCGAGGCCGATCCGCGGGCCATGGTCTATTCCGGCCATCAGTTTGGCGGCTACACCCCACGCCTGGGTGACGGGCGCGGCGTGCTGCTGGGCGAGGTGCGCAACGAAGCGGGCGAAACGTGGGACCTGCACCTCAAGGGCGCCGGGCAAACCCCCTTTTCGCGCATGGGCGACGGCCGCGCCGTGCTGCGTTCATCGATCCGCGAATTCCTGGCCTCCGAAGCGCTGCATGCGTTGGGCATCCCCACCAGCCGGGCGGCCTGCGTCATCGGCTCCAGCACCCCGGTGTGGCGCGAAAAGCAGGAACGCGCGGCGATGGTCCTGCGCCTGGCGCAGAGCCATGTGCGCTTTGGCAGCTTCGAGTATTTCTACTACACCCAGCAGCCTGAACAGCTGAAAGCGCTGGGCGAATACGTGCTGGCCAATCACTACCCGCAGTGCCTGGACCAAGCCGAGCCGTGGCTGGCGATGTTCACCGAGATCGTCGAGCGCAATGCCGAACTGATCGCCAAATGGCAGGCCCACGGCTTCTGCCACGGCGTGATGAACACCGACAACATGTCGATCCTGGGCATTACCTTCGATTTCGGGCCATTCGCCTTTCTCGACGACTTCGACCAGAACTTCATCTGCAACCACTCCGATCACGAAGGCCGCTACTCCTATAGCAATCAGGTGCCGATCGCGCAGTGGAACCTCAGCGCACTGGCCCAGGCGCTGACACCGCTCATCAGTGTCGAAGCCCTGCGCGAGGCCATTGGCCTGTTTCTGCCGCTGTACCAGGCCCACTACGATGATTTGATGCGGCGCCGTCTGGGCCTGACCAACGCCGAAGACGACGATGCGCAACTGGTCAGCCAACTGCTGCAACTGATGCAGACCGGCGGCGTCGACTATCACCTGTTCTTCCGCCAACTGGGCGACCAACCCGCTGCCGATGCCATACGCCGCTTGCGCGACGACTTTATCGATATCAAGGGCTTCGATGCCTGGGGCGAGCGGTATCTGGCGCGCATTGCCCGGCAGGATGACGGGACAGAGCAGGAACGACGGGCGCGCATGCATGCGGTCAATCCGCTGTATGTACTGCGCAATTACCTGGCGCAGAACGCCATTCAGGCGGCGGAGCAAGGCGATTATGAAGAAGTGCGGCGCTTGCACCGGGTGTTGAGTGATCCGTTCAATGAGCAGGCGGGGATGGAGGGGTATGCGAGGCGGCCGCCGGATTGGGGCAAGCATCTGGAGATTAGTTGTTCGTCGTGAGGCCTGGCCCTGCGGGAGCGTGCTCTGTTCTGATCGGCATACCGACGACCGGCGGCGTCAGCCGTCGTCAGTCAAGAACAACAAGGCCTCGTAGGAGTGAGCACTAGCTCGCGAACACTGAGGTACAGCCTCCGCAAATGTGCTGATTTTACGGGCCCTTTCGCGAGCTACCGGGCGGCGATCCGACTCAATGCTACGAATTCGGCGCCAGACGAAATATCGGCGAAAACCGTCTTAACTGATCGACATTACCCGTACGGCAGCGGTGCGCCCAAGACCGAAAACGCTCCATATAATGAAAATCAAAGATAAGAACTCAACTGGTAATTCAGGTCATTGGGGAATGTTATAGAGCAGCGCTGCGCTATTTTTATAAGCTGCTCGGGCAATACATCATAGACAAAGCAAAAGCACTCAACCTCATCCCACGCCATGATAGAGGTCAGGGTTAAAAGCGTGATTGCCGTAACGCCTCAGGCTCTCGGTCGGTACAAATCCGTTGGGACTCCGGTAGTCGGTAATCGCATCGGGCAACAGACGCGACTTGGCGAATATGCAGCCCTCGATCTTGATAACCGGTGCAGGTGCAGGCGCAGCCTCTGGCAAGGGCTTTGGTGCTTGTGTCTTGACCGGGCGAATAACGTATTGGTCTTTACGAAACTGCTCGACCTCCTTGCGCCGTTTTTCTTTTAACGACTCGTCATAACAAACCTTGCAGTGATGCCCTGCCCAGGGTTCGCCGGCTATATACATTTATCCGCAAAACAAAGCCGGCAACTCTACTCAAGCGGATTAATCACAACATGAATTGAATGTAATAAATTGCGAGTTTGATTCCCGACAAATAATCAACAAATCTCCCTACCCAAAAGGCTATCCAGGGATATAAATACGCAAACCAACGACACATCCGGAAAGATACTTTCTCGATAAATAAATACGAATACTCCACAACGGCGCTCACACATGCACCTTTGTCTGATTCTTCCGTAGGAATCGTCCTTAAACGCTCAAGCGCGCCCCCGAGCCGAGTGTTTCAACCTAGCATTCGCGTCTCCAACCCACAGAGGAAGCAGTGCCATGCCATTTTTAGTCAGGGAAGGCGATTCCACCACCACCGGCGGTTTCGTATTGGCTGCCTCCGCCGCCGAGGTAATCGATCTGCGCCGGGTGGCGCGCATGGGTGATCCGGTGTGGTGCCCGGTGTGCAAGCGCGTAGGGTTTATTGCGCAGGGCAATCCGACCTGGGTCGACGACCAGGTTGCCGTGGCCACGCACGGGCATCAGGTGCAATGCGGCTGCAAGCCGGGCAGCAATTGCGTCAGCGCTTCCCAGGAGCACTTCAAGGCCGACATGGAGGCGACCATTGGCATCCCGGACGATCTGGCCGAGTCGGCGCGCAAGAATGCCGAGCGACTGACCCTGTCCATCAAGGACGGAACGTTCAATTCGAGGCTGTTCCGTCCTGTTGCCTGATCAGTCCTGCGCGTGGGTTTCCAGGTAATGGTGCAGTTCAACAAACTGTTGGGTCAGCTTGTGTCGGGGGTCCAGATGCACCAGCGGCAGGTTGACCTGATGCGACTCGCGCATCTTGACCGAGGCATTGAGGTACACCGGCAGTACCGGCAGGCCCTCGGCAATCAGTTCGTTGAGCATCTGCTGTGGCAGGCTGGCGCGGGGCTGGAACTGGTTGACGATGATGCCTTCGACCTGCAAGTCCTCGTTGTGGTCTTCCTTGAGGTCTTCAAGCTCGCGGATCAGGCCATACAGGGCCTGACGGGAAAAACTGTCGCAGTCGAAAGGGATCAACACCTTGTGGGCGGCAATCAGGGCCGAGACGGCATAGAAATTCAGTGCCGGTGGCGTGTCGATGTAGATGCGCTCGTAGTCTTCATCCAGCGAATCGAGCAGTTTGCGCAGTTTGTTGATCTTGTGCTTGGCCTCAAGCTTGGGCTGCAATTCGGCCAGTTCTGCGGTGGCGGTGACCACATGCAGGTTGTCGTACGGCGTTTCGTAGATATCAACATGGTTCTTGCGGGCGAACGGCGCCGAAGACAGCGTGTTCTTGAAAAACTCGGCGATGCCCATCGGAATATCGTCGCCGGTAAGCCCGGTGAGGTACTGAGTTGAGTTGGCTTGGGAATCAAGATCGATTAACAGTGTCCTATAGCCCTCATTGGCACTGACCGCCGCCAGATTGCAAGCGATGCTGGATTTACCCACACCGCCCTTCTGATTGAACACCACGCGACGCATGAGTTGACCTCCCTGATAGGTAATAAAGCTGAAACGGACCAGTCTGGCCAGCCAAACCTATCGAGTCTAGGCGATGTACATGACAGTTTTGTGTATTACCTGCCAAACCTGACTCGATCATGGCCATATAACTGTTATGACACCGCCTTCAGTCGGAAACAGAGAAGCGGTACACAGATAATGTGTAACAAATTTGCTACCAACCACCCCCATCAGGATAATGCGCGCACTCGGTCAAAAGTCACGCCAAGGTCGGTGTCGTTCCGGTATTCACGGTACGAAGTAGTCAGCCCGCAGGGGCGGGAAGAAAATCTTTGATCACGTTCAACATCGCACAATGGCGTGCCTGGGCTCCTGGCCTGGCAAGCGTCGATGACTGGCGCCAGTGGAGCCGGAATCCGACGCTGCTGGCAGCCAGCGACGAAGCCCCGGATGTCTCGTTTTTGCCGGCAATGCAACGCCGGCGTCTCGGGCGCATGGCACGCATGGCGTTTGCCGTGGGCTGGCCGCTGGCAGAAGGTTACGAGCAACTGCCGCTGGTATTTGTCTCACGCCACGGTGAAACGCCGCGCACCTTCGACATCCTGCGTGACCTGGCCGCCGATGAGCCGTTGTCACCCACCCAATTCAGCCTTTCCGTGCATAACGCGGTGATTGGACTGTGGTCGATCATGCGCGGTTCCACCAGTGAAATGACCGCACTGGCGGCGGCCGGCGATGGCCTGGAGCATGGCGTCTTCGAAGCGGCAACGCTGCTGGCCGAGGGCGCGCCTGCGGTGCTGCTGGTGGTCACCGAAGAACAGCCGCCGCACGCCTACGCCCAGTGGATCGACGATGTGCCCTTTCCTTATGCCGTCGGCCTGCTGCTGACACCCGGCACCGACTGGCAACTGACCTTGAGCAGCGACGCACAGGATATCGAAGGCCCTGACTGGCCCCACGCGCTGAACCTGCTGCTGGCGCTCAATACCGGGCAATCCGCCTGCCAACATCCGTGGAACAAGCGTTTATGGAACTGGCAACGCAATCACTGAACAAGCCCCGCGACGCCTATTACTGGCGCCTGCTGGCCACTGCGATCAGCTTTGCCCTGTTCGGCATCGGCGGGCTGTGCCTGCGCCTGTTGATTTTTCCGCTGCTGGCCTGCCTGCCGGGCGACAAGGCCAGCCATCAGCGCCGCGCGCGACGTACCATCAGCCGGCTGTTCTGGCTGTTTATCCGCTTGATGGCGCGCATGGGCGTGCTCACCTATGAAGTGCGCGGCGCCGAAAAGCTCGGCCGTCCCGGGCAGATGATCATTGCCAATCACCCTTCGCTGATCGATGTGGTGTTCCTGATCGGCCTGGTGCGCGACGCCAATTGCGTGGTCAAGCGCAGCCTCTGGGACAACCCTTGCACCCGTGGCCCGGTGCGCACCGCAGGCTATGTCAGCAACGACGGCAGCATGGACATGCTCGACATGACCGTGGACGGCCTGAAATCGGGCCAGACCCTGATCATCTTTCCCGAAGGCACGCGCACCACACCGGGCAAGGCGCCGGCCTTTCACCGCGGCGCCGCCGCCATTGCCCTGCGCGGCGCACGGATGATCACGCCGGTGACCATCAGGGTCAGCCCCACCACCCTGACCAAGGCCGAGCCCTGGTACCGCATTCCGCAACGCCGCGTGCATTTTTGCCTCACCGTGGGGGCCGACATCGACCCCGACAGCTTTGCCGTGCTTGGCCCGGCGCCACTGGCGTCGCGCAAACTCAACGATTACCTGCATGACTATTTCATCAAGGAGCTCGCCGCAGATGAGCGATCTACACCAGGACATTAAGCAACTGATCATCGACTCGCTGGGGCTCGAAGACATCGGCACCCAGGACATCGGCAACGACCAGATCCTGTTCGGCGAAGGCCTGGGCCTGGACTCGGTCGACGCCCTGGAGCTGGGCCTGGCCATCCAGAAACGCTACGGCATCAAGATCGATGCCGAGGCCAAGGATACCCGTTCGCATTTCACCAGCGTCGACAGCCTCGCGGCCTTCGTCAGCGCCCGACAGCCGGCCTGAGGATTGATCATGCAAACCCGTGAAGACATCTTCGAAACCCTGCGCAGCGCCCTGGTCGAGCTGTTCGAGATCGAGCCCGAGCGCGTCACCCTGGACGCCAACCTGTACCAGGACCTGGAAATCGACAGCATCGACGCCGTCGACCTGATCGATCACATCAAACGCAAGACCGGGAAAAAGATCGCCGCCGATGAATTCAAGTCGGTGCGTACGGTCAATGACGTGGTCGAAGCGGTCTACCGGCTGGTCAACAGCGCCGCATGAAGCGGCTGGTCGGGCTGCTGCTGGTACTGGTCGGTGTGCTCTATCCGTTTGCCGTGTACGCCGGCATGGAGCATTTCGCCCCCTGGCAATTCGCCTTGCTGCTCGGCAGCCTGTGGCTGGCCCGTGCCCTGACCGGCGAACGACGCTCCGGCAGCCTGGCGATGGCGCTGGTAGCCCTGACGTTCTGCCTGTTGCTGGCGCTGCTCGACAGCCCGGTGCTGCTGCGCTGGTACCCGGTGCTGATCAGCGCCTTCATGCTCTGCCTGTTCGGTGCCAGCCTGATGCATGGCATGCCGATCGTCGAGCGTATGGCGCGGCTGAGCGATCCCGAATTACCTGAGGTTGCGATTCGCTACACACGCCAGGTGACCTGGGTGTGGTGCGCTTTTTTTCTCGCTAACGGCCTGATCGCCACCAGCCTGACGCTGTGGGCGCCGCTGCACTGGTGGGCGCTGTACACCGGGCTGATTTCCTATGGATTGATGGGCCTGCTGTTCGCAGGCGAATGGACTGTCCGCCGGCGTGTCAGAGGCGGCGCATAAAAAAATGAACGACATGAACTGGTTGAACCTTGAACACCTGCTGCTCGATGCCAGCCCTAACCGGCTGCTGTGCCCGCAGCCGGCGCTGAGCCACGCGCAATTCTGCGAACAGGCGCTGAGCGCCGCCGCCGGCCTGCAGGCGCGGGGCGTGCAGCGTCTGGCTATCCACCTGGACGATGCCGGCGACCTGGCCATTGCGCTGTTTGCCGCCTGGCGCGCCGGCGTCAGCGTGTTGCTGCCCGCCGACCTGCAAGCGCAGACCCGCGAACGCTGGAACCCACAGGTCGACCTGTGGCTCAGCGAGCAACCGGGCGATGTGCAACTGCGCGAGCTGTTTGCCGAACCGTTGCCGCCCGCCGCGCTGGACCTCGACGAATGCCGGCTGAGCCTGTGTACTTCAGGCTCCAGCGGCGAGCCCAAGCGCATCGACAAGCGTTTGCGCCAGCTCGACAACGAAGTGCGCGGCCTGGAAAACCTCTGGGGCGCAGAACTGGGCAATGCCTGCATCATCGGCAGCGTCGCGGCCCAGCATATCTACGGCTTGCTGTTCCGGGTGCTGTGGCCGTTGTGCGCCGGACGGCCGTGGGTACGTCGGCAATTGCCCTTCCCCGAAGACCTGCAACGCGCCAGCGGCGAGCACCCGGCGTTTGCCTGGGTCGCCAGCCCCGCGCTGCTCAAGCGCATGGGCGACAACCTCGACTGGCCGGCCTTGAGCGCGGTGCGCAGGGTGTTTTCTTCCGGCGGCGCCCTGCCCGAAGACGCAGCCCTCAGCCTGCAACAGCGTCTGGGTCAATGGCCCACGGAAATCTTCGGCAGCTCGGAAACCGGCGGCATCGCCTGGCGCCAGGGCCAGCCGCTGTGGCAAGCCTTTGACGGCGTGCAGTTGGCGCAGGACAGCGAAGGCGCCTTGCAGGTCCGCTCGACCTACCTGCCGCCCGACCACGTCGAGCAGACCGCCGACGCCGCGCGCTTCGAGGCCGACGGGCGCTTTGCCTTGCTCGGTCGCCTGGACCGCATCGTCAAGCTGGAAGAAAAACGTATTTCCCTGCCCTCGCTGGAGCAAGCCCTGGCCAGCCATGCCTGGGTCAGCGAAGCGCGGCTGGGCGTGGTGCAAGAGCGCCGCGCCTCGCTGGGCGCCTTGGTGGTACTCAGCGACAGTGGCCTGCATGCTTTGCGCAATCAGGGCCGGCGCGCGCTGACCGAAACCCTGCGCCAGCACCTGCGCGGCCATTGCGAGCCGCTGGCCCTGCCGCGTCGCTGGCGGCTGCTGTTGCAGCTGCCGCTCACCGCACAAGGCAAACTGCCGCAGTCCCAGGTCGAAGCCCTGCTCACCGCGCCGCGCGGCAAAGGCCCGGAATTGCTCGGCCAGCGCACCCTGGACGATACCTTGCACCTTGAACTGCAAGTGCCACCGGACCTTGCCTGTTTCAGCGGGCACTTTCCCAAGGTGCCGGTGCTGCCCGGCGTGGTGCAGGTCGACTGGGCCATGCAACTGGGCCAGCGCTTGCTGGATATTCCGCCGCGCTTTGCCGGCATGGAAGTGCTCAAGTTCCAGCAACTGGTGCGCCCCGGCGACCGCCTGAACCTGACCCTGCGTTTCGATGCACAGCGCGGCAAACTGTATTTCGCCTACCACAACCAGCAACAGGCGCCCTGCTCCAGCGGCCGGCTGCTGCTTGAAAACCCGACACTGGAGACCGCTCATGCATAAGCCTTGCGCGGTCATCCCGGTGTTCGATCACGAGCGTGCCGTGCCGCATGTGGTCAAGGCCCTGCGCGACGCCGGCCTGCCGTGCGTGCTGGTCGACGACGCCAGCAGCCCGGCGTGTGCACAGGTATTGCAGCAACTGGCCACGGCAGAGGGCGTGTACCTGATCCGCCTGCCGGTCAATCAGGGCAAGGGCGGCGCGGTGATGGCCGGCTTTCGTGAAGCCGCGCAACTGGGCTTCAGCCATGCCTTGCAGGTCGATGCCGACGGCCAGCATGACCTCAGCGATATCAGCCGCTTCCTTGACCAGTCGCGCCAGCACCCGCAGGCGCTGATCTGCGGCTACCCGCAATACGATGCCAGCGTGCCCAAGAGTCGGTTGTATGCGCGCTACCTGACCCACGTATGGGTGTGGATCAACACCTTGTCGTTGCACATCCGCGACTCGATGTGCGGCTTTCGGGTCTATCCGCTGGCGCCGGTGCTCAGACTGATCGAGAAGGTCAATCTGGGCCGACGCATGGATTTCGACACCGAGATTCTGGTGCGCCTGTCGTGGCGCGGCCAGCCGATGCGCTGGCTGCCCACCAAGGTGCATTACCCGCAGGACGGCCTGTCGCACTTTCGCCTGTTTCATGACAACGCGCTGATCTCGACCATGCACACCAAGCTGTTCTTCGGCATGCTGCTGCGCCTGCCGGTGCTGCTATGGCGCAAGGTTTCGCCACCGAAAAGGCTGCAGCCATGAGCGCGCCGCCAGACCAGAAGCACTGGGCCGATCGCGAAGAGCGCGGCAGTTTCATGCTGATGAAGCTCACCGCCTGGGCGGTGCGCGTGCTCGGCCGGCGCCTGCTCAGCCCGGTGTTGTACGGCATCGTGCTGTATTTCTTTATCTTCGGCCGCACCGCGCGGCGCAGCATCCATGAGTACCAGCAGCGCCTGGCGCAGTGGAGCGGCCGGCCTGAGCTGCGGCCCACCACCGCAAAGGTATTCCGTCAGTTCATGGCGTTTGCCGAAGCCCTGCTCGACAAGCTGGATGTATGGAACGGCAAGCTGCGCATCGAGCAGATCCGCATCGTCGACCCGGCCGGCTTGCGTACCCAGTTGCGCGGCGCGCGCGGGCAGCTGCTGGTCGGTGCGCACCTGGGCAATCTCGAAGTCTGCCGGGCGCTGGCCGAGCTGGGCGAGAAGGTGACCATGAACGTGCTGGTGCACACCAAGCACGCCGAGCGCTTCAACCGCCTGCTGGGCGAAGCCGGTGCGACCAACCTGCGGCTGGTGCAGGTCAGCGAGCTGGACCCTGCGATCATGCTGCAACTGAGCCAGCGCCTGGACGACGGCGAATGGCTGGCGATTGCCGGCGACCGCGTGCCGCTGCATGGCGGGCGTCATGTGCAGGTCGACTTTCTCGGCGCGCCGGCCGCCCTGCCGCAAGGCCCGTGGCTGCTGGCCGGGCTGCTCAAGTGCCCGGTGAACCTGTTTTTCTGCCTCAAGGACGCGCAGGGCTATCGAGTGATCCTCGAACCCTTCACCGACGCGGTGCAATGGCGCCGCAGCGACCGCGCCGAGGTGATCGCCCACTGGGCCGCGCGCTACGCCGAACGTCTGGCGCACTACTGCCTGCAAGCCCCGCAGCAGTGGTTCAATTTCTATCCTTTCTGGAAACATCGATGACAGCCCCGATGACGCATCAAGTTCCCGACACCGTGACCTTTGGCGCCCAGCCGCTGAGCATCGAACAGGTGCTGGCGGTCGCCAATCGCCAGGCACCTGCCGCCCTGCAAGCCGACGCCGAGTACCGCGCACGGATTGCCCGCGGCGCGCAGTTTCTCGACTCGCTGCTGGACAAGGAAGGCGTGATCTACGGGGTCACCACCGGCTACGGCGACTCATGCGTGGTGGCCGTACCGTTGCAGCACGTCGAAGCGTTGCCCCGGCATTTGTACACCTTTCATGGTTGCGGGCTGGGCAAGCTGCTCGATGAGCGCGCCACCCGCGCAGTGCTGTCGGCGCGCTTGCAGTCGCTGTGCCACGGCGTGTCGGGGGTGCGGATCGAACTGCTGGAACGCTTGCAGGCCTTTATCGAACACGATGTGCTGCCGCTGATTCCTGAAGAGGGCTCGGTGGGCGCCAGCGGCGACCTGACCCCGCTGTCTTACGTGGCCGCGACCTTGTCGGGCGAGCGTGAGGTGCTGTATCGCGGCGAACGCCGGCAGTCTATGGATGTGCATCGCGAGCTGGGCTGGGAGCCGCTGGTGCTGCGCCCCAAAGAGGCGCTGGCCTTGATGAACGGCACGGCGGTGATGACCGGCATTGCCTGCCTGGCCTTTGCCCGCGCCGATTACCTGCTGCAACTGGCCACCCGCATCACCGCGATGAATGTCGTGGCCCTGCAAGGCAACCCCGAGCATTTCGACGAGCGCCTGTTTGCCGCCAAGCCGCACCCCGGCCAGACCCAGGTTGCCGCCTGGCTGCGTCAGGACCTGGCGATCGACGCGCCGACCGCGCCGCTGCATCGCCTGCAAGACCGTTATTCGCTGCGTTGCGCGCCGCATGTACTGGGCGTGCTGGCCGACAGCCTGGGCTGGCTGCGCTCGTTCATCGAGACCGAACTGAACAGCGCCAACGACAACCCGATCATCGACGGTGACGAAGAGCGCGTGCTGCACGGCGGGCACTTTTATGGCGGGCACATCGCCTTTGCCATGGACAGCCTCAAGACCCTGGTGGCCAACGTCGCCGACCTGCTCGACCGCCAGCTCGCGCTGCTGGTGGATGTGCGTTACAACCACGGCCTGCCGAGTAACCTGTCGGGCGCCAGCGCCGAACGGGCGATGATCAACCACGGCTTCAAGGCGGTGCAGATCGGCGCCAGCGCCTGGACTGCCGAAGCGCTGAAAAACACCATGCCGGCCAGCGTGTTCTCGCGTTCCACCGAGTGCCATAACCAGGACAAGGTGAGCATGGGCACCATCGCCGCCCGCGACGCGATTCGCGTGCTGGAGCTGACCGAACAGGTCGCCGCCGCCACCCTGATCGCCGCCAACCAGGGCCTGTGGCTGCGCAGCCAGCAAGCCGATGCGCGCCCGCTGCCGCCAGCCCTCGCCGCCATGCACACGCAACTGAGCGAAGACTTTGCCCCGGTCATCGACGACCGTGGCCTGGAGGGCGAGCTGCGCCTGTGCCTGCAACGCATCGCTGACCGCCACTGGAGGTTGCATGCGCAGTAAGGGCCTGATTGACGTCGACACCGAAATCGTCGTGCCGTTTTTCGATGTCGACATGATGAACATCGTCTGGCACGGCCACTACGTCAAATACCTCGAAGTGGCGCGTTGCGCGCTGCTCGACCACATCGGCCACAACTACATGCAGATGCTCGACTCCGGCTACGGCTGGCCGGTGATCGACCTGCAACTGCGCTATGTGCGCGGCGCGGTGTTCGGCCAGAAGCTGATCGTGCGCGCCAGCCTGGTCGAATGGGAGAACCGCCTGAAGATCAACTACCTGATCAGCGACGCCGCCACCGGCGAACGCATGACCCGCGCCAGCACCGTGCAGGTCGCCGTCGACGTCGCCACTCGCGAGATGCAACTGGCCTCCCCCAAGGCGTTTACCGACGCCGTGCAGAAGGCCTTGCCATGAAGCGTCTGTTGTTCACCCTGGCCTTGCTTTGCGCATCCTCAATGGCAAACGCCTTCGACCTGCAACAGCTCAGCGCCCAACTGGCGAAACCTGTGGTGGTCGAGGGCCGTTTCAGCCAGGAAAAACACCTGCGCGCCTTGCCGCAGCCGCTGATCAGCACCGGCAATTTCGTGCTGGCGCGCGAGTTCGGCCTGCTGTGGCTGCTGGAAACGCCGCTGAAACAGGACTACCGCATCACCACGGCCGGCATCGCCCGGCGCCAGACTCAAGGTCAGGCTCAGGGCTGGCAATTGCTGCCGGGCAAGAGCGCCGGCGCCGAGCAGAACCGCCTGTTTCTCGCCGTACTGCAAGGCGACAGCAGTGGCCTGCAACGCGATTTCGAGCTGCAACTGAGCGGCGACGCCCAGGCCTGGAAACTGACCCTGACCCCGCGCTCGCTGCTGCTGCAACAGGTGTTCCGCCAGATCAATATCGACGGCGGCGAGCTGGTGCAGCGCATCGAGCTGCTGGAAACCCAGGGCGACAGCACCGTGCTGAACATGATCGACAGCCACAGCGTACCTGCGCTCAGCGATGCCCGACGTGATGACTTCACGCGCTGAGCGGCGCTTGCCGCGCCTGTTCCTGCTGATTCTGCTGGCAGTCATGGCGCTGGCCGCCTGGCAGTGGCGTGACGGCCCGCCGTTGTCGGCCAACCTCATGGAACTGGTGCCCGGCAGCCGTCCCGACCCGCTGGAGCTGCGCGCCGAACAGCGCATGCAAGAACCGCTGAACCGCGAAATGCTGGTGCTGGTCGGGCATGCCGAGCGTGAACACGCCATCAAGCTGACCCAGCGCCTGGCCGAACAATGGCAAGCCAGCGGGCTGTTCGAGAAGGTGCAGTGGAACCTGCAAGCCGACCTGCCGGCACTGCGCGAGCAATTGCTGCAAGGCCGGCTGGCGATGCTGCCCGCCGCCGATCGCAAGCAGTTGATCGAGCAGCCGCAGGCGTTTATCGAACAGCGCGTGCAAAGCCTGTTCGACCCGTTTGCCGGCTTCAGCCTGGTGAACAATCAGAACGACTGGCTGGGCCTGACCGGGCGCATCCAGAACGCCCTGCCGCGCACCGGCTCGGTCGAGCCGGACCTGACCAGCGGCGCGCTGATCGCTCAGGCCGATGGCCTGCAATGGGCGCTGCTGCGCGTGCGCACCGCCAACGATGCCTTCGATATGCACCTGCCAACTCAGGTAGCCGCTTTGCTGGCCACGGCCCGCGAGCAGGCCGCCCAGGATAACGGCCGGTTGCTGGCCGCCAGCGGCTTGCTGTACGCCGCGGCCGGCCAGAAGCAGGCCAGTCAGGAAATCACCTGGGTCGGCGGCGGCGCCACAGCGGGGATTCTGTTGCTGTTGTTGCTGGCGTTCCGGCGCTGGCGGGTGTTGCTGGCGTTTGTGCCGGTGCTGGTCGGCATGCTGTTCGGCGCGGTGGCCTGCGTGGCGATTTTCGGCCGTCTGCATGTGATGACGCTGGTGCTGGGCTCCAGCCTGATCGGCGTGGCGGTGGATTACCCGCTGCACTATTTGTCCAAGAGCTGGACGCTCAAGCCATGGCGCAGCTGGCCGGCGCTGCGCCTGACCTTGCCGGGCCTTCGCTTGAGCCTGATCACCAGTTGCATCGGTTACCTGGCGCTGGCGTGGACGCCGTTTCCGGCGCTGACACAAATCGCGGCGTTCTCCGCCGCCGGGCTGATCGGCGCCTGGCTGGCGTCGGTGTGTCTGCTGCCGGCCTTGCTCGCCAGGGTTGAACTGCGCCCGGCGCACTGGCCGTTGCAGGTCGCCCAGCGCCTGCTCGACTGGCGCGAAGCGCTGCTGGCGAAGATCAATACACCGGTGTTGCTGGTGCTGCTGATGGCTTTCTGCGCCGCCGGCCTGTGGCAACTGACCACTCGCAACGACATTCGCCAGTGGGTCTCGGCGCCACCGGCATTGACCGACGAAGCCCAGGCGATTGCGCGCATCACCGGCTACCAGCCAACCAGCCAGTTCTTCCTGATTCGCGGCGCCAACGAGCAGCAATTGCTCGAACGCCAGAACGCCCTGACCCAACGCCTCGACACGCTGGTCAGCGAGAAAACGCTGCGCGGCTATATGGCGCTTAACCAGTTGCTGGCCGCGCCCGACGAGCAACAGGCCGTGCGCGCCGCTCTTGAAAAGCTGCCTGAGCACTGGCAACCGCTGCTGGCGCTGGGCGTGACCGCCGACACCTTGAATAACGAACGGCGCCAGTTGCAGGCGTTGCCGACACAAGACATCGATCAGGCGCTGAAAGGTCCGGTCAGCGAACCGTGGCGCACGCTGTGGTTAGGCCGCAACGACAACGGCGTGGCCGCCATCGTCAGCCTGCAAGGTCTGAATAACCCGGCCCTGTTGCACGCCCAGGCCAAGGATCTGCCCGGCGTGCAACTGGTCGACCGTCTTGGCGCGCTGAACGGTGTGTTCGCCCAGACCCAGGTCAGCGCCGCCGAACTCAAGCTGTTGTCGTGCGTGCTGATCGTCGCGCTGTTGATCGCGCCCTTTGGCCTGGGCGGTGCGCTGCGCATCGTTGCCCTGCCGTTGCTGGCGGCGCTGTGCAGCCTGGCGTGCCTGGGCTGGCTGGGCCAGCCGCTGACCCTGTTCAGCCTGTTCGGCCTGCTGCTGGTGACGGCGATCAGCGTCGATTACGCGATCCTCATGCGCGAACAAGTCGGCGGTGCCGCGGTCAGTTTGCTCGGCACTTTACTGGCTGCCGTCACCACCTGGCTGTCGTTCGGCCTGCTGGCGCTGTCGCAGACGCCGGCGATCAGCAACTTCGGGCTGTCGGTCAGCCTCGGGCTGGTGTTCAGCTTTCTGCTCGCGCCGTGGGCCAGCCCACGCCACCTCAAACCAGTTGAGGCTCACGCATGATGATCCTGCTGTTCTGGCTCATGGCCCTGCTGGCGTTTGCCGGCGCCACCTGGATCGGCAGCCGGCTGGGGCTGATTCCGATTGTCAGCCAGTTGCTGCTGGCCACCTTCGGCCTGCCGCTGTTGATGCTGCTGTGGATCGAGCCGCACTGGCAACTCAGCGGCGCGCAACTGATTGCGCCGGTGTGGCTCAAGACCTTGTACAGCCTCGCGTTTGCGCTGGTGCTGGGGCATATCCTCAGCGATGTGATCGAGGTGCGCCTGGACCGCCAGAGCCTGAAGATTGCGGTGCCGAGTTTTCTGGTGCCGTTTGCCGGCGGCCTGGCCTGCACGCTGTGGCTGCTGCCGGAGCAAGCCTGGCTCAGCGACCTGGCCGTGGGCCTGGTGTTTGCGATTACCGCGATCCCGGTGTTGTACCTGTACCTCAAGCACATCGGCTACCCGCTTGAGGCCACGCACCGGCTGGTGCAGGCCGCGATCATCATCGACCTGACCTGCTGGAGCCTGTTCGCGCTGGCCCAGGGCAGCCTGCACCTGAGCAGCCTGTTGCTGCCGCTGCTGATGGCCTGCACGCCGCTGCTGTTGCGCCTGCTGCGCATCCGTCAACCGCTGGTCTACAGCCTGGGCTTTTTCGCCCTGCTGGTGGTGGCCGAGCATTACCGGCTCAACGCGCTGATCTTCGGCATCGGTTACCTGCTGTGCATGGCGCGGCTCAAGCAAGCCTGGGTGCTGCCGATCAAGCCTGACGTGTTGCGCGCCCTGCAGAATTATCTGGCCGTGCCGCTGCTGCTGACGTTTGGCCTGGTGCAGATCAACGTACACACCGCCCTTGGCGCGCTGGACAGTCTGCAACTGGCGGCCCTGATCGCCGTGCCGATCGGCGCCAAGCTATTGGGTAACTGGCTCGGCCTGCGCTGGGCGCCGCCGTCGTTTCCCGGCGCCAGCCGCTGGCGCGAAAGCGTGCTGCTGAACATTCGCGGCCTCAGCGAAATCGTCTTTCTGAATATGCTGCTGCAACAGCAACTGATCAGCGCCGCCCTTTATCTGGCGCTGATGCTGATGAGCCTGCTGGCCACGCTGATGCCGGCGCTGGTCGGGCTGGGCCGCAAAAATCTTTCATTCGTCACTGCCACCGAAAAACCGGTAAGGAACTCCTGTGCCAATCATTGATAAGGAACATCGTGCGGTCGTGGTCATCGGCGCAGGACCTGCCGGCGCGATTGCCGCCGCCTTGCTCAAGCGCAAGGGCCACGATGTGCTAGTCATCGAGCGCCAGGCGTTCCCGCGTTTTTCCATCGGCGAAAGCCTGTTGGCGCACTGCCTGGATTTCGTCGAAGAAGCCGGCATGCTCGAAGCCGTGCAAGCGGCGGGCTTTCAGTTGAAGAACGGCGCCGCCTTTGCCTGGGGCGATGAGTACAGCGACTTCGATTTCGGCGACACCTTCAGCAAAGGCAAGCCGACCACCTTCCAGGTGCAACGCGCCAGCTTCGACCAGTTGCTGGCCGATCAGGCCGCCCTGCAAGGCGTCGAGATCCGCTACCGGCACGAAATCGTCAGCGTCGACTTCAACAGCGCGCAGCCGCAATTGCAGGTGCGCCGTGAAGACGGCAGCGAGTACGCCGTGCAAGCCGGTTTCGTGCTGGATGCCAGCGGCTATGGCCGCGTGTTGCCGCGCCTGCTCGACCTTGAAGCACCGTCGGACTTCCCGCTGCGCCAGGCGGTGTTCACCCATGTCGAAGACCATATCCAGAGCCCGCCTTTCGACCGTGACAAGATTCTTGTCACCATTCACCCGCAGCACCGCGACGTGTGGTTCTGGTCGATCCCGTTCAGCAACGGCCGTTGCTCGATCGGCGTGGTCGCCAGCGCCGAGCGCTTCAAGGGCAAGCCCGACGACCTGGACGCCTGCCTGAAAGCCTTCGTCGCTGAAACACCGAGCCTGAGCAAAGTGCTGGAAAATGCCGTGTGGGACACCCCGGCGCGGACCATCGGCGGCTATGCGGCCAACGTCAAATCGCTGCACGGTAACGGCTTTGCCTTGCTGGGCAATGCCGCCGAATTTCTCGACCCGGTGTTCTCTTCGGGCGTGACCATCGCCATGCGCTCGGCGAGCATGGCCGCAGGCCTCTTGGACCGGCAGTTGCGCGGTGAAAGCGTCGACTGGGAAAACGACTTTGCCGTGCCGCTCAAGCGCGGCGTCGACACCTTCCGCGCCTATGTCGAAGGCTGGTACGACAGCAGCTTTCAGGACGTGATTTTCTACAAGGACGCGCAGCCAGAGATCCGCGCGATGATCTGCTCGATCCTCGCCGGCTACGCCTGGGACCTGCGTAACCCGTTTGTCAGCGAGCCCAAGCGCCGCCTGCGCATGCTGGCGGAAATCTGCGCGAGCGAGGCCTCATGAGCGGGCCGTTCCTGAGCGACAGCTATGTCGAAGAAACCCGCTTCGGCTTCTGGTTCCTGCGCAGCCATACCTGGCAGCACCATGTGCTGCGCGTGGCGATCAACGACCTGCGCGGGCTGTTCAGCGAGCCGTTGCCGGACAACGCCGTGCTGCTCGACGCCGGTTGTGGCCAGGGCAAATCGTTCCGCTACCTGAACGAAGTGTTCAAGCCCACGCGCATCATCGGCGTGGATGCCGACCCGCACAGCCTCGAACTGAGCCGTGCCGAAGCCACGCGCCTGGGGCTCAACGTCGAGTTGATCGGCAGCGACTGCGCGTCGTTGCAGGTGGCCGATGCCAGTGTCGACTTGCTGTTCTGCCACCAGACCTTTCACCATCTGGTCGAGCAGGAACAGGCACTGGCCGAGTTCTACCGGGTGCTCAAGCCCGGCGGTTACCTGCTGTTTGCCGAGTCCACCGAAGCCTATATCGACACCTGGGTGATCCGCTGGCTGTTCCGCCACCCGATGCACGTGCAGAAAAGCGCGGCGCAGTACCTCGACATGCTGCGTGGCCAGGGCTTGCAGTTCACCGAGGCCAACGTTTCGTACCCGTATTTGTGGTGGAGCCGCAGCCAGGACTTCGGCCTGCTGGAGCGCCTGAAACTGCGCAAGCCCAAGCCGTTCGGCCAGCGTGAAGAAACCCTGGTCAATGCGGTGGCGCGCAAGCCGCTGGCGAGTGGCGCCGTATGATTCGCGTGTTATGGCTGAGCCTGTTGCTGCTCGCCGGGTGCGCCAGCCAGGCGCCCTTGCCCGTGGCCGGGCTGCCGACGCTGCCCTTGCCGCAACAGTTGCATGTGCAACGTGAACAAGCGGCGCAACAACAGGACTGGCTGCTGATCATCCAGCAGGAAGACGCCGCACTGCGCTGGTCGATGATGGACCCGCTGGGCATTCCGCAGGCCCGCCAGCGCCTGATCGACGGTAAATGGCAGGCCGACGGCTTGCTGCCGCCCAACCCCGAAGCACGCGAGCTGTTTGCCGCGCTGTTGTTCGCCCTGACCCCGGACAGCGAACTGGCCAGCCGTTACCCGGCAGCCCAACAGCAAGGCCTGCAACGCCGGCTGGATTCGCGCTGGGTCGTGGACTACCGCACCCCGCGCGTGTTCACCCTGAGCCTGCCGCAGGGCCTGCGTTATCACATCACCCCACTGGACAACGGAAACGCGCCATGACCGCCTATCTCAATGATCTGGGCCTGGTCTGCGCGCTGGGCAACAGCCGCAGCGCGGTGGCCCGCAAACTGTTTGCCGGCGACAGCAGCGGCATGCAGAACGAAAGCGGCTGGGTCGCAGGACTCAGCCTGCCGGTCGGCGCGATTCACGGCGAGCTGCCGCCGATTCCGCCGGAGATGGGCGCCCACAGCCGCAATAACCGCCTGCTGCTGGCCGCCGCCGTGCAGATCGAAACGCCGATCCGCGCTGCCATCGCCCGTTACGGCGCCGACCGGGTCGGGGTGATCCTCGGCACCAGCACCTCGGGCATCGATGAGGCCAGCCGCAGCATGGGCACCTGGCTGCGCGACCAGACCTTCCCCGAGCATTACGACTACCGCCAGCAGGAACTCGGCGCACCGGCCAGTTTTCTCGCGCAGTGGCTGAACCTAAGCGGCCCCGCCTACGTGATTTCCACCGCCTGCACCTCCAGCGCCCGCGCCTTGCTCAGCGCCCGCCGTGCCCTGGACCTGGGCTTGTGCGATGCGGTGTTGTGCGGCGGCGTCGACAGTTTGTGCAAACTGACGCTTAACGGCTTCAACGCTTTGGAAGCGGTGTCGAAACAACGCTGCAACCCGTTCTCGCGCAACCGCGACGGGATCAATATCGGCGAAGCGGCGGTGCTGTTTCTGATGACCCGCGAGGCCAGCGGCGAGCATTCGATTGCCCTGCTTGGCGCCGGCGCCAGCAGCGATGCCCACCATATTTCTGCGCCAGAGCCTACCGGCCGCGGCGCGCGTGAAGCCATGCAGCGTGCCCTGCACAATGCCCACCTGACGCCTGAGCAGATCGACTACCTGAACCTGCACGGCACCGCCACGCAACACAATGACGCGATGGAAAGCCTGGCGGTGCAGGCGCTGTTTCCGCATGGCGTGCCGTGCTCGTCGACCAAACCTTTGAGCGGCCACACACTGGGTGCGGCCGGCGCGCTGGAAGCGGCATTTTGCTGGTTGAGCCTGAGCCCCGATAATCCGCGACGGGCACTGCCGCCGCATGTCTGGGACGCCGAGGCCGACCCGCAATTGCCCGCCCTGCGCTGGGCCGGGCCGCAGACGCGCCTGCCCGACGCCACCCCGCGCCGCCTGATGAGCAACTCGTTTGCCTTCGGCGGCAATAACATCAGCCTGATTATCGGAGACGCCGCATGATCGCCTGGCCGGTTGCCGAACTGATTCCCCACGCGGCCGACATGATCCTCATCGATCAGGTACTGGCGTTCGACGACGACACGATCCAGACCCGCGTGACCGTGCGCCCCGATGGCCTGCTCAACAACGCCGACGGCCACCTGCCGGCCTGGGTCGGCATCGAGCTGATGGCGCAGAGCGTCGCCGCCTTTGCCGGCTGCCAGGCGCGCCAGCGTGGCGAGCCGGTGCAGCTCGGGTTTCTGCTGGGCACGCGCAAGTACGAATGCGATGTCGAACAGTTTCCGGCGGGCAGCGAGTTGAACATTCACGCCCTGCGCACCTTGCAGGACGACAACGGCATGGGCGTGTTCGAATGCCGCATCGCTGGCCCGAACCTTGAAGCGTTCGCCCGCCTGAGCGTGTATTGCCCGCCCAACGCCGCCGATTATCTGAACGAGGACGCCACACATGACTGATTCGATCCTGGTCACAGGCTCCAGCCGTGGCATCGGCCGGGCCATTGCCCTGCGCCTGGCACAGGCAGGTTTTGATCTGGTGCTGCACTGCCGCAGCGGCCGGGCAGAAGCCGAAGCCGTGCAGGCCGAAATCCTCGCCCTGGGCCGCCAGGCCCGCGTGCTGCAATTCGATGTCTCGGACCGCGAAGCCTGCCGCACGGTGCTGGAGCAAGACGTCGAAACCCACGGCGCCTATTACGGCGTGGTGCTCAACGCAGGGCTGACCCGCGACGGCGCCTTTCCGGCCCTCAGCGAGGACGACTGGGACATCGTGCTGCGCACCAACCTCGACGGTTTCTATAACGTCCTGCACCCGCTGACCATGCCGATGATTCGCCGCCGCGCCGCCGGGCGCATCGTCTGCATCACCTCGGTGTCGGGGCTGATCGGCAACCGTGGCCAGGTCAACTACAGCGCCTCCAAGGCCGGCCTGATCGGCGCGGCCAAGGCGCTGGCCATCGAGCTGGCCAAGCGCAAGATCACCGTCAACTGCGTCGCCCCCGGCTTGATCGACACCGCGATGCTCGATGAAAACGTGCCGGTCGAAGAACTGATGAAGATGATCCCCGCGCAACGCATGGGCACGCCCGAAGAAGTCGCCGGCGCGGTGAATTTCCTGATGTCGGCCGAAGCCGGCTACATCACCCGCCAGGTGCTGGCCGTCAACGGAGGCCTGTGCTGATGAAACGTGTGGTCGTTACCGGCATGGCCGGCATCACCTCCCTGGGCAGCGACTGGGCCAGCATCGAGGCGAACTTCAGCGCCAACCGCAGCGGTATTCGCTACATGAGCGAGTGGGACCGTTTCGGCGAACTCAACACGCGGCTGGCCGGGCCCATCGACGACTTCGCCGTGCCCACGTACTGGACCCGCAAGCAATTGCGCAGCATGGGCCGCGTGTCGCGCCTGGCCGTGGCCGCCTCCGAGCAAGCCTTGCGTGACGCAGGCCTGCTCGATGACCCGATCATCCGCGACGGGCGCATGGGCACCGCCTGCGGCTCCTCGACCGGCAGCACCGAAGACATCAAGGCATTCGGCAACATGCTGCTCAACTCGGTGGCCGACGGCCTGAATGCCAACTCGTATGTGCGCATGATGCCGCACACCACGGCGGCCAATATCAGCATCTTCTTCGGCCTGACCGGGCGTTTGATTCCGACCTCCAGCGCCTGCACCAGCGGCAGCCAGGGCATCGGCTATGCCTATGAAGCCATCAAGTTCGGCCGCCTGCCGCTGATGCTCGCCGGCGGCGCCGAAGAGCTGTGCCCGACCGAGGCGATGGTGTTCGATGCGCTGTATGCCACCAGCCTGAAAAACGACGCACCGCACACCAGCCCGAGCCCGTACGACGCCGGCCGCGACGGCCTGGTGATCGGTGAAGGCGGCGGCATGCTGGTGCTGGAAGAGCTCGAACACGCGCTGGCCCGAGGCGCGCGCATTCACGCGGAAATCGTCGGTTTCGGCAGCAATGCCGACGGCGCGCACAGCACCCGCCCCGAGCAGGTGACCATGCGCCGCGCCATGGAACTGGCCTTGCAGGACGCCAACCTGGCGCCTGACGCCATCGGCTATGTCAACGGCCACGGCACCGCCACCGAGCAGGGCGACATCGCCGAAACCCTGGCCACCAGCGAGCTGTTCGGCGCAAGAATGCCGATCAGCTCACAAAAAAGCTTTCTGGGCCACACATTGGGCGCCTGCGGGGCACTTGAGTCATGGTTCAGCATCGAAATGCTCAACCGCGACCGCTACATTCACACGCTCAACCTGAGCGCGGTCGACCCGCAGTGCGGCGCGCTGGATTACCTGAGCGGCGAGCCGCGGGTGATGAGCAACGAATTCGTGATGAACAACAATTTCGCATTTGGCGGGGTCAACACGTCGTTGATTTTCCGTCGCTGGGTCTGAGACCCGAACTTCAAGGAGATGGACCAGATGAAGATGAAATCCTGGATCGCAGGCGCTGCGATTGCCCTGAGTGTACTGCCCGGCATCAGCCAGGCGCGTGACACCATGCTGCTGTTGCCCTTCGACAAGGTGGTTCAGCAGATGACCCAGGAAGGCAAGCTCGACGGCAGCGTCAGGTTCTACCTGGCGGGCGTCACCCCGCGCGGCAAGGTCACCGTGGTCAGCCCCAACGCGGTCACCAACAAGAAGACCAACGCCTTCAACAAAAGCGACCCTGAAGCCTGCGAATGGGTGCTGCAATCGGCCATCCTGCAATTGAACGAAGCGGCCAAGGGCGCCGGCGCCAACGCCGTGACCAACATCGCCAGCTATTACAAGAAGATCGAGCGCAAGGACCCGGTGAACTTCGAATGCCACGCCGGCGCGTTCGTGGCGGGTGTCGCGCTGAAAGGCGACCTCAGCAAAATAAACTGACACACAGCCCCGTAGGACCGAGCGTAGAGCTCGCGAATGCTGACTATCAGTCACTGAATATGTTGAATATGCTGGCCTCTTCGCGAGCTTTACGCTCGCTCCTACGCAGTGGCCAGCTCGAAGAAGGCGTTGGCCATCGGTGATTGTTCGTCCTTGCGCCGTACCAGCCAGATCGGGCTGGTGGCGCCGGGGTCGAGCAAGGTGCGAAAGGCCACGCCTTCGATGCGCACCCGCTGGTACGACGCCGGCAATATCGTCACTCCCAGCCCCGCCGCCACCAGGCCGATAATCGTCATCGGTTCTCCTGCTTCCTGGGTGATCAACGGATTGAAACCCGCTGCCCGCGCCAGGCTCATCACTTGCGCGTACAAACCACTGCCGTAGGTGCGCGGGAAGAACACGAACGGTTCATGGGCCAGATCGGCCATGTGTACGCCGTCTTCACTGCGCAGCGCCAGCGGATGGTCGGCGCGCATATACGCCACCAATGGGTCACGCAGGATCTCGATGGCCACCAGCGAATCGGGCAACGGCAGCGGGCGCATGATGCCCACGTGCATGCTGCCGGCCTCCAGCCGCTCGACCACGTCCTGGCTGATCATTTCCTGCAGGGCCAGATGCACGGCCGGGTAAGCCTGGCGAAAGTTGAAGATCGCCTTGGGGATGCTGGAAATAAACGGCGCCGAGGCGGTAAAGCCGATCTTCAGCTCACCGAGTTCGCCCAACTGCGCACGCCGCGCCACATCGGCGGCCTTGTCGACCTGCGCCAGCACCAGACGCGCCTCATCGAGAAACAGGCGCCCGGCCTCGCTCAGCTCGACCCGACGATTGGTACGCTCGAATAACCGCGCGCCCAGTTCCTGCTCCAGCGCCTGGATCTGCTGGCTCAGCGGCGGCTGGGAAATGCCCAGCGCCTGCGCGGCGCGGCCAAAGTGCAGCTCTTCGGCAACGGCAATGAAGTACCGCAGATGGCGCAATTCCATAAAGCCTCGATCAAGTCGCAAAACCTATCAAACAGGTCGAACAATATATTGGATTGAATCATTAGCGGGCTATATGCTTTTTTCCATGCCAGTTTGTCGCACCCCGAGGTCCGCCGTGAATCCTGCACCAGCGCCGCTTGCCACCGAAACCCTGACGCCCGAAAGCCCCCTGCGCCCAGCCGATGTCATCAGCTATATCGAAAAGGGCACGCCGCAGTTCAAGCGCACGGCACTGGCGCTGTTCGCCGGTGGTTTTGCGACCTTCGCCTTGCTCTATTGCGTGCAGCCGATGATGCCGAGGCTGTCTCAGGAGTTTGCCATCAGCCCGACGCAAACCAGCCTGGTGCTGTCCATTTCGACGTTCATGCTCGCCATCGGCCTGCTGATCACCGGCCCCATTTCCGACCGCCTGGGGCGCAAGTCGGTGATGGTGCTGGCGATGTTCTGCGCAGCCATCGCCACACTGGCTAGCGCGCTGATGCCCAGCTGGGAAACCCTGCTGGCGACCCGGGCGCTGGTGGGCCTGTCGCTGAGCGGCCTGGCGGCGGTGGCGATGACTTACCTGAGCGAAGAGATCCATCCCACCCATCTGGGCCTGGCGATGGGCTTGTACATCGCCGGCAGTGCCGTGGGCGGTATGTCCGGGCGGCTGATCCTCGGGGTATTGATCGATTACGTGAACTGGCACGTCGCCCTGCTGGTGATCGGTAGCCTGGCGCTGATCGCAGCCGCAGTGTTCTGGCGCATCCTGCCCGAGTCACGCAACTTCCGCCCGCGCTCGCTGCACCCGCGCAGCCTGCTGGAAGGCTTTGTCGTGCAGTTTCGTGACCCCGGCCTGCCGCTGCTGTTTCTCGCGGGCTTTCTGCTCATGGGCGCCTCGGTCACCCTGTTCAACTACATTGCCTACCGCTTTCTGGAAGCACCGTACAACCTCAGCCAGGCCGTGGTCGGGCTGCTTTCGGTGGTCTACCTGTCGGGTATCTACAGCTCGGCGAAAATCGGCGGCCTGGCCGACACCCTCGGCCGGCGCAGAGTGCTGTGGGCCGTCATCGTACTGATGCTGGCGGGCTTAAGCCTGACCCTGTTCACACCGCTGGCCGTGGTGATGATCGGCGTGCTGATCTTCACCTTCGGTTTCTTCGGCGCCCACACCGTGGCCAGCAGCTGGGTCGGCCGCCGCGCCACCCGCGCCCGTGGCCAGGCCGCCTCGCTGTACCTGTTCTGCTACTACGTCGGCTCCAGCGTGGCCGGCACCGGCGGCGGCGTGTTCTGGCACCACGCGGGCTGGAACGGAATCGTGCTGTTTATCGGCTTGTTGCTGCTGCTGGCGCTGGGCGTGGCGTGGCGACTGGCGCGGTTGCAGCCGTTGAGTGGGAAGGATTAGTGACTCAGGTACACTGGCGCATCCGCCTGACCTGGTAAGGAAAACCGCCATGCGCCTCGACCACCTCCATCTGCAGAATTTTCGTTGCTACGAAGATGCTCATTTCGACTTTCAGCCGGGGTTCAATCTGGTGGTGGGGGTTAATGGCAGCGGAAAGACGTCGTTGTTGAAAGGGGTGGCGGCGAGTTTCAAGAACTTCATGGATTCGCTGGGTATTCGTAGCTCACTGCTATCTGAAGTAGACGTGCGATTTTCAATTGTCGACTTCGACAGCCAATTCCGCTTTGAACGTAGTTACCCTCTCACGCTTAAAGCGCAAGGCGCAGCCTTCGACTTTCCCGATTGGAAGATATCGCTGGAACGTAACACTCCAAATCCAAGTTACAGCGTTTCAATTAATCAAAGACTTCAAGAGCAACTAAAGACGCTGGATCCAAGCCTGCCTGTAGACCTTGCAGTCGTGGCGTTTTATCAGGCCAATCGCCGCTGGTCGACGAATGAAGCTCGCGTGGAACAGGCGGCACAAGAAAAGCCTTCCAGGCTGGATGCGTACAGGCAATGGTTTGATGCGGCTGCCAATCTGAAAGACTTTGAAAACTGGCTGATCGGTAAAACGCTCGAGCGCCTGCAAAAAATATCGCGAAAACCCTCTCTGGATAAATTCAGCGACGAACTTGAATGGCTCAACTCGGCGATCCAGTGCGCCCTGCCGTTCAAGAGCATCGAGTACGACATGGACCTGCGCAGTCTGATCGTCAACCTTGAAGACAAGACAATCCCGTTTAACGACCTCAGCGATGGGCAACGCGGAATGATCGCGCTGTTTGCCGATATTGCCCGCCGCATGTTTCTGCTTAACCCGCACCTGGGCAAAGATGCGTTAACAAAAACCACGGGCGTTATCATCATCGACGAGCTGGACATTCACCTGCATCCAGGCTGGCAACGCAGCATTGCTCCCGCCCTGCAAAAAGCCTTTCCCAGGATTCAATTCATTGCGGCCAGTCACTCGCCACAAATCATCGGCAGCCTGAAACCCGAACAAGTCATCCTGCTGCAGGATGGTGAAGGCTCGCACCCAAGGGTCACTTACGGGCTCGATTCCAGCAGCGTGCTTGAAGCGGTAATGGGCGTACCACAGCGCGCACCGGAAATTGAAGAGTTGCTGAACGAGCTGTTCTCTACCCTGGAAGACAATGACCTTGAACAGGCCCGGCAAAAACTTCAGGCCCTGAAAGACATAGCCCCGGACTTACCCGAGTTTGCAGGGGCCGAAGCCCTGATCAGGCGCAAGGAGATCATTGGCCGATGAAGCGGATTATCAAAGGAACTGAGCCCGCTTCCTTCAGCCGATGGAAAGAACAAGCCAATGCCGACTGGACACCTGTCTACCCTGACTTGCAGCACCCGGAAAAGCGCGAACTGCATCGCAGCCTGCTGCAAGAGCAGAACTTCTTCTGCTGTTACTGTGGACAGGCGATAACGCTGGAGAGCAGCCATATCGAGCACTTCAGGCCCCAGGAGCATTACCCCGAACTGGCGCTGGAGCATGCCAATCTTCATGCATCCTGCCTGCGTGAAACCAAACCGGGCAACCCTTTGCATTGCGGCCATCACAAGGGCAACTGGTTTGATGAGCAGGGTTACGCAGAACAACTGTTGCCTCCTTTCCCGACACCCTCAGCCTCCTGACGAATCAAGCCCCCACACCACTCTGAGGTGCAGTTGCTCGTCCTGTTTTTCCAGGGTCAAGGACTGCATCCGTGCGCCTTCGTGTTCGGCTTTGATCAGCCAGCCGAGCAGCGCGCGGGCTTCGCCCTTGAGGGTCATGCTCAGGCCTTGGTGCTCGCTTTGCATCTGTAGCAGTTCAAGGCCTGCGGCGCTGGCGTTGTCGCTCAAGCGGCCGGGCAGTGGCTGGCCGGACGGTGACGGCTGCGCAGGCCGGGCCTGTTGCAGTTGCGTCGCGAGTTGCAGGCGTTGCTGATAGACACGCTCGGCCTGTTGCAGGCGCTGCTGCGCCGGTTGCCACAGGCCCTTGAGCAGCAGCACGGCGAGCAGGCAGGCGGCGAGCATGATCAGCATTCGCAGGTTACGCCGGCTCAGTCGTTGCGCCAGTTGCGCCAGGGCCGGCGGCCATTGCATGTTTGCCATCAGGAAGCCCTCGCCGGGAGGATCAATAAGGCCTGCACGCCGTCGCGGTCTTTGCTGGCGCTGTCCAGGCTGATTGGCACGCCGCTCTGCTGGCTGCGTTCGCGCAGGCGTTCCAGTTCGCTGAAGTTGCCGGCGCGAATGCTCATTCTCCAGCCCTGGGCTGCATCGAATTCGATTCGCTGCACCTGAACACCGCTGCCGCCGATCAGCTCATCCACCCGTTGCAGCAAATCCGTCATTGCCCCGCGTTGTTGCGGGTCTTTGCCTTGCAGGGTCTTGAGTTGCGCCGACAGATCGACGATGCGCGTCTGCTCCGGGTACAACGTGCGAAAGCGCTGCAGGCTTTGCGCGTACAGGTCGGCGGCGCGCGCCTCAAGGTTGTGGCTGCGCACCAGGGTAAAGCCCCACGACAGCATGAACAGGCAAGCAAGCGTGAGCAGCCAGGGTTGCCAGCGCCAACGCCGTTGGGCAGGGCGAAACTCGCCTTGCAGCAGGTTGATCGCGTGGCCACCGTCGTGGCTGAGCAAGGCGCCGACGTCGATGTCACCCGCGAGGCAATGCCGGTCCTGCCAGTTGATCGCGTCCGGCAGATGCAATCGTGCGCAATCGAGTGCCTGGGCCGACAGCGCCAGCCGGCAGTCCAGCGCGCCACCGAGTAGCCAGCGCCCGGCCCACCACACGCCGCAGGGTTGATCGCCGGGCAACAGGTCGGCGTCGACCCGCACGCTGGCGACCTGGAGACCGGCCTCTTGCAGCGCACTCAACAGGGCGTGCAGCACCGGCCTGGCGATGATCAGCATGGGGTAACGGCGCTCGCCGTCGGGGCTGCCGATGGCGATGTGTACACCTTCAAGCTCTTCGCCCAGATGCTCCTCGATTGCATAGGCCAGGGCTTGTGCGCGGGGTTTTCTGCGGCCCGGCCAGGGCGCACTGCGCACCCAGCTGCAAAGCTCCATCGGCAAGATCACCTGCACGGCCTGCCCGTGCAGCAAGGGCCCGGCCTCAAGCAGCGTGCAACGGGCGTTCGCAACGCCGGGGGCGCCATGCATCACCGGCCAGTCGTTGGGCGCGGCATCAATGCCTTCAGGAGTGAAGTAAAGCCAGCGGTTCATGGGGACGAACTCTCGGTCGGTGCCAGCAGGCGGCGTTGAATGACCCGCGTACGCCGGGTGTTGGCGATACGCTCCAGATCGCTGACCAGTCGTAGCTGGCTGTTGGCGACACTGATGTCCACTGTGACCCTGAACCAGCGGCTGTTCACGTCCAGGCCATGGCTGGAAATGCCCAGCCCTCGTACAGCGGGGGCGTGGATGAAGGTTTCTATGTCGGCCCAACCCTGTGCAGGCCGCTGGCTGACCACGGCGCGGGCAGTGGCCGGCGTCATGTTTTCCAGGCTGGCCAGCACCTGTTCCGGGGCGGTATTGATGTTCAGGGCCGCCTGGCGCGGCAGTACCGCGACCCAGGGCAACAGGCGCTGCAAGTGCTCGCCTTGCAGTGACGGGATCCGTTGCAGCTGCGCGGCGTCGGTGAGGATGGCGCCGTTCAGGGCCGACAGGTCGAAGTCAGGAATGTCCAGGCTCGCCAGCAGCCGCGACCAGCGTTTCGCGCTGATGTCGTCCGTCTGCTCAGGCACGGCCAGGCGGCTCAGGTTGAAGCGCCCGCCGAGGTCTTCGATCGTCAGCCGGACCTTTAGATCCGGCAGTTGAAAGTGCCCGGGCTGGCGTGCCCAGTCCTGGCCCGGATGGAGTGTGCGGCCGTGTTGCGGGTCAATCTCCTGCAACCATTGCGCTGCCCGGTTTTCGGCCACCAGCGCGGCCTGGCGCAGGTGCAACTGATGCAGCTGCCGGGCGGTGCCTTGCAGTGTCAGCCGGTGACTGCGCAGCAGGCCGCCTACCACCAGCAACACCAGGCTGGTGACCAGCAACACACTGAGCAGCGCCACACCGCGCTGGCCGGTGCGGCTCATGACCCGTCGGCCAGCAAGATGACCCGGCGAATCTGCTCGAACGCGCCGAACGACAGGTTCAATTCCAGCGCACGCGGCCGCGCGGAACGCTCGCCTGCAGCCTCGTTGCGCCAGCCGCCCTGATCGTCATACAGCCGCCACTGCAGGCTGCGCACGTCGCTCAACAGCTTCTGCTTGTGTATCCCCGGCAGCTCAAGGCTGCGGCTGTAACGCCATAGCGTTGCCTGTTCGAGCACATAACTGACTTCCTGCCGCTCACCGCGCGCCAGCCGCATCGGGTTGCGCCAGTTGCCACGGCGCAGGTTCAACACACCCTGGCGCAGCAGCAGCGGTTGCCCGCTCGCCGGGGCGACGATCTGCCATGCATCACGCTCGATAACCGCTACCGCCCGGCGCAGCTCACGCAGGCTGTGCTCTTGCTGGCGGATCTGCTCCTGAACCCGGAACACACCGTCAAACAAGCGCACACTGGCCAGGCCAAGCAGGGTGAAGATGGCCAGGCTGACGAGGAGCTCCAGCAGGGTGAAACCGCGCTGGCGACTCATGGCTGCATGGCCTGGGCAGGCACGGCGATCCAGCTGCGGGTGCGGTAGACGCTGGCGGAATCCGCGGCGCGCAGCACCTCGATCTCGACACTGAGAAACCCGCCTTCGCGCTCGCGTTCAACCTGCTGGAGCAGGGTCCAGGATTGCCCGCCTAACGTGCGCGTCATCCGCTGCTGCCCCACCGCCGGTGGTTGCAGGCGCAGCTCGCTCAACTGGTTATCCGCCAGCCAGCCGGCAAACAGGCGCTCGCGCAATGCGCCGCTCTGGTTCAAGACAAACTGGCAGGCCGACAACACGGCAACCGCCAATACGGCGAACACCGCCAGCGCCACCATCACCTCGAGCAAGGTGAAGCCGCGCTCAGTGTTCATTGATCGTCACGGCACTCAGGCCGTCGCTGGAAAGACTCAGCCAGTGCTCGTGCATCGTTTCGTAGTGCAGCGTGAAGGCGCTGATCCGGTCGCTGCTGAGAATCAGCAATTGCGGCGCGAGCGCCCGCTCGTTCAGGCGCAGCGGCTGGCCTTCAAGCTCCAGACGAAAGCGCAACCCGTCGGGCAAACGATAGCTCGCCTGCACTCGCCACTCGGCGCCTTGCCAGGTCATCAGCCGGTAACCGTGCGCATCGAAGTGCAGGCCGTACTCTTGCCCCTGGGTCAGTGCATCGTCACGCAGTTGCTCGATCAGGCCGAGCAGCTCGCGGGCCTGCTGGCGCGCCTGCCGGGCGGGGCCGGCGTCGAAAACCGGCATGACCAGCGCCAGCAATACGCCAACCAGAACCATGACCACCAGCAGCTCCAGCAAGGTGAAGCCGCGGCCACGCAAGGGCATCATTCAGCGACCCGGTTGCTGATATCGGCGGCAAAGTCCTCACCGCCGGGCGCCCCGTCCGCGCCCCAGGAATACAGGTCGAACGGCGCACCGTCGGTGCCTGGGCTCAGGTAGTGATACGGCGTGCCCCAGGGATCGGCGGGCAGGCTTTTCAGGTAACCCCGCGGGTTCCAGTTTTTTGCCGGCGGCGTACCGGCAGGCCGTTTGACCAGTGCCTCCAGCCCTTGCCGGGTCGAGGGGTAGCTGAAGTTGTCGAGCCGGTACATTTCCAGCGCCGTGCTCAGGGCCTGAATATCGGTGCGCGCGGCGGTGACCTTGGCCTGGTCCGGGCGGCTCATGAATTGCGGGACCACCAGCGCGCCCAGCACGCCGATGATCACCATCACGACCATGATTTCGATCAGGGTAAAACCGCGTTGCCGGTGTTGTTCAAGGGTTGTCACAGGCTTAGCCCACCAGTTGATTGAGGTTAAGAATCGGCATCAGGATGGCCATGACGATCAGCAGCACCACGGCGCCCATGATCACCAGCATCGCCGGCTCGAACAGGCTGACCAGCAGCACGATGCTGGCCGCCAGGGTCTTTTCCTGTTGCCGAGCGGCGCGCTCGAGCAGGCGGTCGAGCTCGCCGGCGCGCTCGCCGCTGGCGATCATGTGCAGCATCAGCGGCGGGATATCACCGCCCTGTTCAAGGCTGCGGGTCAGGGTTTCGCCCTCACGGACACGACGCGCTACGTCTTGCATGCGTGCGCGAATCGGCAGGCTGCCGATCACTTGCGCAGCGATGTGCAGCGCATCGACCAGCGGCACGGCGCTCTTGCCCAGGATCGCCAGGGTGCTGGCAAAACGTGCAGCTTCCATGGCCTTGAGCACGCGCCCCAGCATCGGCAAGCGCAGCAGCCCGTGATGAAAATGCCAGCGCAACGCCGGCCGGCTCAGCGCCCAACGGCCCGACAGCACAAGGCCGATCAGCAGCGCCAGCAGCACCAGGCCATAACGGCGCAGCGCGCCACTGAGCATCAGCAGGCCCTCGGTCAGCAGCGGCAATGGCTGACCGCTGTCGACGAACACCTTGATCACATCCGGCACCACATAGCCGAGCAGAAAGCCGACGATGGCCAGTGATGCGCAAAGCAGAATCGCCGGGTAGACCAGCGCCAGCTGAATCTTCTGCCGCGACTGCTGGCGCGCCTCGGTGTAGTGCGCCAACTGTTCAAGCACCTGGCCGAGATGGCCACTGCGCTCACCGGCGGCGATGGTGGCGCGAAACAGGGCCGGAAAGGCGCGCGGGAACATCGCCAGTGCCGAGGCCAGGTCGTAGCCTTCGGTGATGCGGGTCCGCACCGCCGTCACCAAGTGGCTGACGCGGCGCTTTTCACTTTGCGCCGCCACCGCCTGCAAGGCCTCTTCAAGCGGCAGGCCGGCCTGGATCAGGGTCGACAGTTGCAGGGTCAACAAGGTCAGCTCGCCGGCGCGCAAGCGTTGCCCCGACGTGCCGCCCTTGCCGGGACGAACCTGCCCCGCTGCCGGGGTGATTGCGCTCGGCAACAGGCCTCGCTCGCGCAGCAGTTGCCGGGCGTGACGCGGGCTTTGCGCTTGTTGCTGGCCGCGGCAGCGACGACCTGCGCCATCCTGAGCCTGATAGTCGAATAGCCTCATGCTTCAGTCCTGAAGGCTGACGCGCAGCAGTTCATCGAGGCTGGTGCGGCCGGCGAGCACCAGGCGAAGGCCGTCCTGAAACAGGCTGCGCGAAGTGGTTCTGGCTTCGCTGACCAGCTCGGGCTCGCCGGCCGCGTTATGGATCATGCCGGCCAGTTGCGGCGTGATGCTGATCAATTCATAGAGGCCGATGCGCCCGCGATAACCTTGCCGGCAATGCTCGCAGCCCTGAGCCCTGAACAGCTGCGGTGACTGCGCGACGTCCAGGCCCAGACGCCGGCAGGCGGCCTGATCGGCGACATACGCGGTTTTGCATTGCTCGCACAGCGTGCGCACAAGACGCTGCGCCAGCACGCCCAGCAACGAAGACGCCAGCAGATAGGCGTCCACACCCATGTCCAGCAAGCGGGTGACCGCGCCCACCGCGCTGTTGGTGTGCAGGGTCGAGAGCACCAGATGCCCGGTCAAGGAGGCCTGTACGGCAATCTGCGACGTTTCGCGGTCGCGGATCTCACCGATCATCACCACATCGGGGTCCTGGCGCAGAATCGCACGCAGGCCACGCGCGAAGGTCATCTGCACTTTCGGGTTGACCGGCGTCTGGCCGATGCCCGGCAGGTGATACTCGACCGGGTCTTCGACGGTGAGGATATTGCGGGTCTGGTCATTGAGCCGGGTCAGGGCGGCATACAGGCTGGTGGTCTTGCCCGAGCCGGTGGGGCCGGTGACCAGAAAGATGCCGTGGGGCCGGGCCAGAATCTGCTCGAACTGCGCCAGGGTGTCCGGCGCCATGCCCAGTTGTTGCAGGTCCAGGCCGGCCCTGCGCTTGTCGAGCAAACGCAGCACCACCCGCTCGCCATGCGCGCAGGGCAATGTCGACACCCGCACATCGACCTCGTGCCCGGCCAGCCGCAAGGCCATACGGCCATCCTGCGGCACGCGCTTTTCAGCGATGTCCAGCCGCGACATGACCTTGAGCCGCGACACCAGCAGGTTGGCCAGTTCGCGGCGCGGCCTGAGCACTTCGCGCAACTGGCCATCGACGCGAATGCGCACCGACAGGCTGTGCTCGAAGGTCTCCAGATGCACGTCCGAGGCCTTTTCGCGCACCGCCTCGCTGAGCAAGGCATTGATCAGGCGGATGATCGGTGCATCGCCTTCCTGCTCCAGCAGGTCGGCGGTCTGCGGCACCTGCCCGGCGATCTGCAGCAGGTCGAGTTCATCGTCCAGGCCTTGGGCAACGTCCTCGGCGGCGCTCTGGCCATCGCTGTAAACGCAGGCCAGGTGGCTGGCAAACTGCGCGGCATCCAGCACTTGCCAGGCCATCTCGCGGCGGCCCAGCAGGCGTTGCGCCTCCGACAGGGCGCTGAGCGGTGTGTCGGCGCGGATCGACAGCGTCGCCTGTCCGTCGGCCGCTTCGCAAAGCACCCCGAACCGGCGGGCGAAGCCGAATGGCAGCAACTGATTCATGGCTGCTCGCCTGCGCGCTTGAACAACCCGTCCACCGGGGCCTCGCGGCGCGCGTCGAACAGGTGCCCGGCTTCGGCGGGCAGCCACAGCGGGTTTGTGCGGTTTTCGTCGCGGCCCAGTTCACGCATCAACCGGTAGCGCGCCTGGGTCACCTCGCCAAGGTCTTGCTTGCCGCGCACGATGGTCGGGCGCAGGAAAATCATCAGGTTGGTTTTCTCGCGGGTCTCGCTGCTCCAGCGAAACAGGGCGCCCAGCCAGGGAATGCTGCGCAACAGCGGCACACCGCTTTCACGACTGCGCACACTGTCCTTGATCAACCCGCCGATGACGATGATCTGCCCGTCGTCGGCCAGAATCGTGCTTTTGAGGGCGCGCTTGTTGGTGATGAGGTCATTGAGGCCCTCGACCGAACTGGCGATCTCGGAGTTTTCCTGCTCGACCTCAAGACGCAGCGTGTCACCGTCATTGATGTGCGGCCGGATCTTCAGCTTGATGCCGATATCCTGACGGGTGACGGTGGTATAGGGGTTTTCCGAGCCGCTGCCGGGAGTCTGGTAAGAGCCGCTTTTGAACGGCACGTTCTGGCCGACGAGAATCTCTGCCTCCTGGTTATCCAGGGTCAGCAGGCTGGGTGTGGACAACACATTGTTGCGGGTGTCGCTGGCCAGCGCGTTGATCAGCACCCCGAAACGGTCGCCGCCCACGCGCAGTACGGCACCGTCGGGCACCTTGAAATCGTCGCCCGACAGGCTGACGCCGGCACCGGGAAAATTGATCGCCCCCAGCAGGCTGCCGGTGTGTGCGCCCCATTGCACACCCAGCGCATTGCCGATATCGCCAGACACCTCGATGATCGCCGCATGAATCAACACCTGTGAGCGCGGCCGGTCAAGCTGCTCGACAACGCTCTCCAGCGTGCGCAGTTGCGCAGGCTCTGCGATCAACACCAGCGCGTTCTGGCTGTCGTCGGACTTGACCAGCGCCTGGCTGGCCGAGGCGGCGCCCTTCTCGTGCTCCTGCGTCGGGGCAGGCGCCAGCGCATCAAGCACCTCGGCCAACTGCCGGGCATCGCTGTGGCGCAGGCGGATGACCCGCGAGTTATCGGCATTGGCCGAGGCCGGCGTGTCCAGGTCCCTGGCCAACCGCTCAAGGCGCTGGCGCGTTGGCGCATTGCCGACCAGCACCAGACGGTTATTGCGCACATCGGCAATCACCAGGTTGCCAGCGTCGAGCCCTTGCTTGCCGAGCGATTGCTCCAGCACCCGGGCCAACGCTTGCGCCAGCCCGTGGCGCAAGCTCACCACGCTGTGGCCACTTTTGTGGCCGGAATCGAGACGGGCGATCAGCGCGGCGATACGCCGTACGTTGCCGGCGGTATCGGTGACCACCAGCGCGTTGCTTGAGGCTGACGGGCCGACATAGCCGTTGGCTGACACCAATGGCCGCAATAACGCCGCCAGGTCGGCGGCAACACTGTGGTTCAGGGCGATGACGTCGGTGACGAACTGGCCGTTCTGCGCGGTGCCGTTGTCGACCTGGCTGGCGCGTGTCCTGGCGTCTGTCGCCGGGGTGATCAGAATGCGTTCACCTTCGTCGATGACCGTGAAGTTATGCGCGTCCAGCACCGAATAGAACAGCCGGCGCACGCCTTCGCGGTCCAGCGCCTGATCCGACATCACGGTGATACGCCCTTGCACCCGAGGATCGAGCACCACGGTCGCGCCCAGAATCGAGGACATTTCGCGCACCACATCACGCAACTCGGCATCGTTCATTGCCAGTTGCCACTGGGGCACCGTGTCCGCCGCCCGACTGCTGCCGCATGCCGCGCAGCAGAGCAAAACGCAGCAGATCAGCCGTTTGCAGCGGGCAACACTGGCAGAGCTATTCATCTTTTACCTTGGTGGCGACCGTGGGTCGCAGGTGTAAGTGAGTCGATTGCGCAGGCAGGCCAGCAGCCCTGGCTATCGGCGCTGCGGGGCCGGCCAGTGGCAAGACTTCCTCACGGCCATTGCGCCACAACAGCACCCGGTCGGCCTCGATGCGGCGCAACACGCTGCCGCTGGGTAAACGTTCGCCTACGCCATAACTGCGCTGGCTGCCGGCCACCGCCAACAGCGCCCGGGACTCACCGGTGCTGGCGGCGAAAATGCCGCTCAGCACGGCCGAGTCCGTACTTGGCCTCGGCGCCTCGTGTGCCTCAAAGCCCAGAACGATCAGCAAGGCACCGGGGTCAGGCGCCGCCAACAGCGGCGGCGACGGCGTCGCAGCGTTCTTGAGTGCAGGCAGCGGCGCCAATGCCTGGCGATAGCGCCTTTCGTCCAGCCACAGGTAAACGCCATGGCCCAGGGTCAGCGCCAGTAACAGGCACCACAGCCCGCCTGGGTGAATGTTCAACGCCACATGCGGCCTATCACCGGAGTGCCCGCCCACTGGTGCTTGATCACCGCCGCGATGTGCAACGCGATCAGGGCCGCCAGAACCACACAACTGCCGATATGCAGCCGGGCGAACCGCGTCAGGTACGCAGGCGAGGTCAGCAGCGGATCAATGTGAACAAGGCCAAACACGCTGAAGCCCTGACCCATCATCAGGACACCGCTGCCCAGCACCACAGCGGTCACGGCATAGAGTGCGCCGTGCGCGATAAGCGCCAGCCACTGTTGCAGGGTTTTCGAACAAGGCGCTGCACGCGCAGCCCGCCGGATAGCCAGGCAGCACCTCAAGATGAAAAAGGGAATGAACGCTGCGGTCAGTGACACATTGAAAGCGGTCAGGTCTTTTTTCAATGAGGCGGGTAGATCAAGTACCAGAACAGAACTTCCGCTGATCAGCGTCCATAAAATAACGGCAGCCGATAACCAATGCAGATAGATCTGCACTCGGGAATAAGGAGTGGACAACGTCATGCGATAAATTCCAATTGCCTGACAACTTCGAACGGCCCTGCCGGACCATTCAAAGTTTCAGGCGGTTTATTACTTGAGGAGCCAGGCATCTTGCCAGTGAGTACCGGTGCCCGGTTTATAGTGATGCGCGTTGATCGTACACCAGCCCGAAGCCGGGAATGGCTTGCACTCGTAGACTTTACCGTCTTCAGGCTGCAACACGGTCGTGCCGGCCACATAGGTTTCGATGCCCTGTGGATAAATCGCATCGTAGGGCTGGCCGCCGCCTTCACCGGTCACTTCCAGGGCCTGGAGCGCCTGGCGCGTGGTCCGGCCATCGCGCGTGACGCCAATCAGCTTGAGCTGGTGCCTGCCCGGCTCACTGAGCAGGCCGATGTTCAGCGTGGCACTGCCGGCGTCCATGCTGTGTGTCACCGCACCCACTGCCTTGTTGCTGGCATCGAAAACCGTCGCCTCGATGTCCATGTCGCGGTTGCTGGCCACGGTCAGCGGCAACATGCCCCGGCCCTTGACCAGTTCCAGGGTGTCAGGAATCGTCTGAATACTCAGTTCGGCCTGCGTATCGTCGACCAGCTCTATCTGCAATTCGTAGCGGTTAACACCGCTTTCGGCCTTGGCGTATAGGTTGTTGGCGCCGCGCACAGGCTCGATGGTGCCGTCCTCGCCGCGTACACCGGCGCGCACCAGCGTCTGGGCGGCGTTGATTTGCCCGGCCAGCCTGAACGACCAGTTCTGCGCCTTGCCGTCTTCTTCGCTGGCGATGATGAGCTGCGAACTCAACTCTGCACTTTCACCCTCGGCGGTCAGCGCCCGGGCCGTGACCTTGTCGCCCACCCACAAATCATCGCGCGGCGTAATGTTGCCGACAGGGCGCCAGCCATCGGGGTTTCCGGTGTCCGCGACGATGTTCACATCGACCACATCGTGAAAGGCGCCCGGTGTGTCGTGAACGGTCCAGATGCCCAGAATGACGTGATGGCCGCTGCGGTCATCGGGTATCTGGCACGTGTGTTTTTCACGGCCCGGCCCTTCGCTGCCCTGCGCCTGGTCGGTCGGCAAGCGGCCGCCGGCGTCGACCACGCAGAACGGGGTCAGCTCGAATGCCTCGCGTGCCAGAACGGCGTTAGGGTTCCAGCCGTTTTGCGTGATGAAGTATTCATACTTGGTCGCCGGGTGAGTGGCTTTGTAGTACCAGGCGAAGCTGATCGTACGGTCCTTGATTTCGGTCTGGTGCCAGCGGGTGGCCGACTGAATATCCAGGGCGGCGAATTGCGACAGCGCCCCGCTGGCAATCTTGCCGTCCGGCACACCGGTCGCCGGAAAGCCCTTGGCCGTTTCACCGACGCTCTGCGGTTCGTATTGCGCGGCGCCGCAGTCTTTGTTCAGGCCCTTCTGGCAAGCAAAGGCGCGTGAAGGTGGATCGCTCAGATAACCGTGTGCTGCGGCCTGTTGCGCAGCCATTAGTGCAACAACAAACGTAAGGGAAGATACCCTTGTCGAGTTCAAGGTCGGTTGCGACATTATTCATTTATCCCGTTTAGTTCCGGCACATTGGTTTTGTCATCGGGGTTGTTATGGGGTTGTTGTCATGGGCTCGTTGCCCTGCCACACCGTACCCGCATGACACTCTTGTTGACGCCGTTAACAGCGCCGCTGACGAATGACCAAAGTCTATGTAAACGAGAATTTATATGTGTAGGATGCCGCCTCAGGCGGGCGAGGAAACTTCCGATAACTACGCAGGAAGTAGCCCACGAACATCGACGTTAGTTGCCGGAACCTTGCAGGATATAAAAACGCCCGGCGAAGGCCGGGCGTTTTTACACTATCAATGCTGATCAGCCGTGATACTGCGCCGACAACTCATGCACCGCGTTGATGAAGGCACCGGCATGCGCCGGGTCGACTTCCGGGGTAATGCCGTGACCGAGGTTGAACACATGGCCGGTGCCATGCCCGTAGCTGGCCAGAATGCGCCCCACTTCCTGGCGGATGGCTTCGGGGCGGGCGTAGAGCACGGTCGGGTCCATGTTGCCTTGCAGCGCGACCTTGTCACCGACCCGGGCGCGGGCCTGGCCGATGTCGCAGGTCCAGTCCAGGCCCAGCGCGTCGGCACCGGCGTCGGCGATGCTTTCCAGCCACAGTCCGCCACCCTTGGTGAACAGGATGACCGGCACCTTGCGGCCATCGTGTTCGCGGATCAGGCCGCTGACGATCTTGCGCATGTAGGCCAGCGAGAACTCCTGGTACGCCGCCGCCGAAAGGCTGCCGCCCCAGCTGTCGAAAATCTGCACGGCCTGGGCACCGGCGCGGATCTGGCCGTTGAGGTAGGCGGTAACCGACTGCGCCAGCTTGTCGAGCAGCAGGTGCATGGCGTGCGGGTTTTCGTAGAGCATGGCCTTGGACTTGCGGAAGTCCTTGGACGAGCCGCCCTCGACCATATAAGTAGCCAGGGTCCACGGGCTGCCGGAGAAACCGATCAGCGGTACACGGCCATTGAGTTCGCGATGAATGGTGCTGACCGCGTCCATCACATAGCCCAGGTCCTTGTGCGGATCGGGGATCGGCAAGGCTTCAATGTCGGCCAGGGTGCTGACGGTCTTTTTGAAGCGCGGGCCTTCGCCGGTCTCGAAATACAGGCCCAGGCCCATGGCATCGGGAATGGTCAGGATGTCGGAGAACAGGATGGCTGCGTCCAGCGGATAACGCTCAAGCGGTTGCAGGGTGACTTCACAGGCGAACGCAGGGTTCATGCACAGGCTCATGAAATCGCCGGCCTTGGCACGGCTGGCGCGGTATTCCGGCAGATAGCGACCGGCCTGGCGCATCATCCAGACAGGCGTCACATCCACGGGTTGCTTGAGCAGGGCACGAAGGAAACGGTCGTTCTTCAGGGCAGTCATGTCGGCATCCGCAATAAAAGTGCCGGCATTAAAGCAGCCTCGAGCGGCAAGCTTCAAGCGGCAAGCTATAAAGCCGACCGCGTACAACTTGAAGCTTGTCGCTTACCGCTTACCGTTGGCGTCGTCAGACGCCCAGATAATCGAGGATGCCTTCGGCGGCGTTGCGGCCTTCGAAGATGGCGGTCACGACCAGGTCGGAACCGCGCACCATGTCACCACCGGCGAAGATTTTCGGGTTGCTGGTCTGGTGCTTGAACTTGCCTTGTTCAGGCGCCACGACGCGGCCCTGGCTGTCGGTGCGGATGTCGAACTGCTCGAACCATGGCGCAGGGCTTGGGCGAAAACCGAAAGCGATGACCACGGCATCGGCCGGGATGATTTCTTCGGAACCCGGAATCGGCTCGGGGCTGCGACGGCCACGGGCGTCAGGTTCGCCCAGACGGGTTTCGACGACTTTGACGCCCTCGACCTTGTCCTCGCCGACGATGGCGATGGGCTGACGGTTATAGAGGAATTTCACGCCTTCTTCCTTGGCGTTCTTCACCTCTTTGCGCGAGCCGGGCATGTTCTCTTCGTCACGACGATACGCACAGGTCACGGCCTTGGCGCCCTGGCGGATCGAGGTGCGGTTGCAGTCCATCGCGGTGTCGCCGCCGCCCAGAACCACGACCTTCTTGCCCTTCATGTCGATGAAGTCTTCCGGGGCCTTTTCAAAGCCCAGGTTGCGGTTGACGTTGGCGATCAGGAAATCCAGTGCATCGTAAACGCCTGGCAGATCTTCACCGGCAAAGCCGCCCTTCATGTAGGTGTAGGTGCCCATGCCCATGAACACGGCATCGTATTCGGCGAGCAACTGCTCGAGGGTCACGTCCTTGCCGACTTCCATATTCAGGCGGAACTCGATGCCCATGCCGGTGAAGACTTCACGGCGGTGGCTGAGCACGCTCTTTTCCAGCTTGAACTCGGGGATGCCGAAGGTCAGCAGACCACCGATTTCCGGGTTCTTGTCGAACACCACCGGCGTCACGCCGCTGCGCACCAGGACGTCGGCGCAGCCCAGGCCCGCAGGACCGGCACCGATAATGGCCACGCGCTTGCCGGTCGGCACCACGCGCGACATGTCCGGGCGCCAGCCCATGGCGAAGGCGGTGTCGGTGATGTACTTCTCGACCGAGCCGATGGTCACGGCGCCAAAGCCGTCGTTCAGGGTACAGGCCCCTTCACACAGACGGTCTTGCGGGCACACGCGGCCGCAGACTTCCGGCAGGGTGTTGGTCTGGTGCGACAGCTCGGCGGCGGCCAGGATGTTGCCTTCCGACACCAGCTTGAGCCAGTTGGGAATGAAGTTGTGCACCGGGCACTTCCATTCGCAATACGGGTTACCGCACCCCAGGCAACGGTGAGCCTGGTCGACGGACTGCTGGGGCTTGAAGGGTTCGTAGATTTCCACGAACTCTTTCTTGCGCTGACGCAGCAGCTTCTTCTTCGGATCTTTACGTCCGACATCAAGGAACTGGAAGTCATTACTCAGACGTTCAGCCATTTTTTGCCCCTCAGGGCAGCTTCAAGCTTCGAGCTTCAAGCTGCAAGAATCACGTTCTAATCAAGTGCAATCGGCTGCAAGCTTGTAGCTTCAAGCTTGCAGCTTAGAGCTGCTTATTGTGGGTTGGCGCGGGTGCTGGACAGCAGCGACTTGAGGCTGGCGGCCTTTGGCTTGACCAGCCAGAAGCGGCGCAGGTAGTCGTCCAGGTTTTCGGCCAGGTTGCGGCCCCACTCACTGTCGGTCTCGGCGACGTACTCGTTCAGCACGCTTTGCAGATGGGTGCGGTAGGCCTCCATCGCTTCGCCGCTGATGCGCTGGATCTCGACCAGTTCATGGTTCACGCGGTCAACGAAGGTGTTGTCCTGGTCCAGAACGTAGGCGAAACCACCGGTCATGCCGGAACCGAAGTTGTAGCCGGTTTTACCCAGTACGCAGACGAAACCGCCGGTCATGTATTCGCAGCAATGGTCGCCCGTGCCTTCAACCACGGTGTGGGCACCGGAGTTACGCACCGCAAAGCGCTCGCCCGCCGTGCCAGCCGCGAACAGTTTGCCGCCGGTGGCGCCGTACAGGCAGGTGTTGCCGACGATGGCGCTTTCCTGGCTCTTGAACGGGCTGCCTTTTGGCGGAACGATCACCAGCTTGCCGGCGGTCATGCCTTTACCGACGTAGTCGTTGGCGTCGCCTTCCAGATACATGTTCAGGCCGCCGGCGTTCCACACCCCGAAGCTCTGACCGGCAGTGCCCTTGAAGCGGAAGGTGATCGGCGCCTTGTTCATGCCCTGGTTGCCGTGCAGCTTGGCGATTTCGCCCGAGATGCGCGCACCGATGGAGCGGTCGCAGTTGCAGATGTTCAGCTCGAACTCGCCGCCGCTCAGGGCCTCGATGGCCGGCTTGGCCATCTCGACCATTTTCTCGGCCAGCAGGCCCTTGTCGAACGGCGGGTTACGGTCGACCAGGCTGAACTGCGGCTTGTCGGCCGGAATGTAGTCGCTGCCCAGCAATGGCGTCATGTCCAGGTGCTGTTGGCGCTCGGTCTCGCCCGGCAGGATTTCGAGCAGGTCGGTACGGCCGATCAGCTCTTCCAGCGAACGCACGCCCAGGCGGGCCAGCCACTCGCGGGTTTCTTCAGCGATGTAGGTGAAGAAGTTGATCACCATGTCGACGGTGCCGATGTAGTGATCCTTGCGCAGCTTGTCGTTCTGCGTGGCCACGCCGGTGGCGCAGTTGTTCAGGTGGCAGATGCGCAGGTACTTGCAGCCCAGGGCGATCATTGGCGCGGTGCCGAAGCCGAAGCTCTCGGCGCCGAGGATGGCCGCCTTGATGACGTCGAGGCCGGTTTTCAGGCCGCCGTCGGTCTGCACCTTGACCTTGCCGCGCAGGTCGTTGCCGCGCAGGGTCTGGTGGGTTTCGGCCAGGCCCAGTTCCCATGGGGAACCGGCGTACTTGATCGACGTCAGCGGCGAAGCACCGGTGCCGCCGTCGTAGCCGGAGATGGTGATCAGGTCGGCATAGGCCTTGGCCACACCGGCGGCGATGGTGCCGACGCCGGCTTCAGCGACCAGCTTGACCGACACCAGCGCCGCCGGGTTGACCTGCTTGAGGTCGAAAATCAGCTGCGACAAGTCTTCGATCGAGTAGATGTCGTGGTGCGGCGGTGGCGAAATCAGGGTCACGCCGGGCACGGCATAGCGCAGCTTGGCGATCAGGCCGTTGACCTTGCCGCCTGGCAATTGACCGCCTTCACCGGGCTTGGCGCCCTGGGCGACCTTGATCTGCAGCACATCGGCGTTGACCAGGTATTCGGGGGTGACACCGAAACGGCCGGTGGCGATCTGCTTGATCTTGGAGCTGCGGATGGTGCCGTAGCGCGACGGGTCTTCGCCGCCCTCACCGGAGTTGGAACGCGCACCCAGGCGGTTCATGGCTTCGGCCAGCGCTTCGTGAGCCTCTGGCGACAGTGCGCCCAGCGAGATACCGGCCGAGTCGAAGCGCTTGAGGATGGCCTGCAGCGGTTCGATTTCATCCAGGCTCAGCGGCTGCTCAAGGGTCTTGACCTTGAGCAGGTCGCGCAGCATCGACACCGGACGCTGGTCGACCAGCGCCGTGTATTCCTTGAATTTCTCGTAGTTGCCCTGCTGCACAGCGGCTTGCAGGGTGTTGACCACGTCCGGGTTGTAGGCGTGGTATTCACCGCCGTAGACGAACTTGAGCAGGCCGCCTTGCTGGATCGGCTTGCGCGCGCTCCAGGCTTCGGTGGCCAGCAGCTTCTGGTCGGACTCGAGGTCGACGAAGCGTGCGCCTTTCAGGCGGCTCGGTACGCCACGGAAGCTGAGGTCGCAGACTTCTTCGGACAGGCCGATGGCCTCGAACAACTGCGCGCCACGGTACGAGGCCACGGTCGAGATGCCCATCTTCGAGAGGATCTTGAGCAGGCCCTTGGTGATGCCTTTGCGGTAGTTCTTGAACACCTCATAGAGGTCGCCCAGCACTTCACCGGTACGGATCAGGTCGCCCAGCACTTCATAGGCCAGGAACGGGTAGACCGCCGAGGCACCGAAGCCGAGCAGCACGGCGTAGTGGTGCGGGTCACGGGCGGTCGCGGTTTCGACCAGAATGTTGCTGTCGCAGCGCAGGCCCTGTTCGGTCAGGCGGTGGTGCACGGCACCGGTCGCCAGCGAGGCGTGTACCGGCAGCTTGCCCGGCGCGATGTGGCGGTCGGTGAGGACCAGCAGGGTGCGACCGGCACGAACGGCTTCTTCGGCCTGGTCGGCGATGTTACGCACCGCAGCTTCAAGGCCCAGGCTTTCGTCGTAGTTCAGGTCGATGATCTGGCGCTCGAAGCCTGGACGGTCCAGGTTCATCAGCGAGCGCCACTTGGCCGGGGAAATGACCGGCGAGCTGAGGATCACCCGCGAGGCGTGCTCCGGCGATTCCTGGAAGATGTTGCGCTCCGCGCCCAGGCAGATTTCCAGGGACATGACGATGGCTTCGCGCAGCGGGTCGATCGGCGGGTTGGTGACCTGCGCGAACTGCTGGCGGAAATAATCGTAAGGCGAGCGCACACGACGCGACAGCACGGCCATCGGCGTGTCGTCGCCCATGGAGCCGACCGCTTCCTGGCCCTGCTCACCCAGCGGGCGCAGCACCTGGTCACGCTCCTCGAAGGTGACCTGGTACATTTTCATGTACTGCTTGAGCTGCTCGGGGTTGTAGAAGGCCGAACCGTGGTCGTTGTCTTCCATGGTCGCCTGGATGCGCAGGGCGTTCTTGCGCAGCCATTGCTTGTACGGGTGACGCGACTTGAGACGGTTGTCGATGGCATCGGTGTCCAGCACCTGGCCGGTCTCGGTGTCGACGGCAAAGATCTGGCCAGGGCCGACGCGGCCCTTGGCGATCACGTCTTCAGGGGTGTAGTCCCACACGCCGATTTCCGACGCCAGGGTGATGTAGCCGTTCTTGGTCATGACCCAGCGCGCCGGGCGCAGGCCGTTGCGGTCGAGCAGGCAGACCGCGTGGCGACCTTCGGTCATTACCACGCCGGCCGGGCCGTCCCACGGCTCCATGTGCATGGAGTTGTATTCGTAGAAGGCGCGCAGGTCCGAGTCCATGGTCTCGACGTTCTGCCACGCTGGCGGAATGATCATGCGCACGCCACGGAACAGGTCGATGCCGCCGGTGACCATCAGCTCGAGCATGTTGTCCATGCTGGAGGAGTCGGAACCGACACGGTTGACCAGCGGGCCGAGCTCTTCCAGGTCCATCAGGTCGTTGGCGAACTTGGTGCGCCGCGCCTGGGCCCAGTTACGGTTGCCGGTGATGGTGTTGATCTCGCCGTTGTGCGCGAGCAGGCGGAACGGCTGGGCCAGCGGCCACTTGGGCATGGTGTTGGTCGAGAAGCGCTGGTGGAACACGCAGATCGCGGTTTGCAGGCGCTCGTCGCCCAGGTCCGGATAGAAGGCTGCCAGGTCGGCAGGCATCATCAGGCCCTTATAAATGATGGTCTTGTGCGAGAAGCTGCAGATGTAGTGCTCGGCATCCTGGGCGTTGGCAACCGAGGAGCGGCGACGGGCGCTGAACAGCTTGACCGCGAACTCCTGATCGCTCAGGCCTTCACCGCCGATGAACACCTGCGCGATACGCGGCAGGCGCTCCAGGGCCAGGCGGCCCAGTACGCTGGTGTCGATCGGCACTTCGCGCCAGCCCACCAGTTGCAGGCCTTCGGCGAGGATTTCGCGGTTCATGTTTTCGCGCGCGATCGCGGCCTTGTCGCCATCCTGGTTGAAAAACACCATGCCCACGGCGTACTGACGCGGCAGGTCGACGGCAAACTGCTCGCGGGCTACCGCGCGCAGGAACAGGTCGGGCTTCTGGATCAACAGGCCGCAACCGTCGCCGGTCTTGCCGTCGGCGTTGATGCCGCCACGGTGGGTCATGCAGGTCAGGGCTTGCATGGCCGTCTGCAACAGGTGATGACTGGCCTCGCCCTGCATATGGGCGATCAGGCCGAAACCACAGTTAGCCTTGTATTCATCCGGATGGTACAGACCTGCTTTCATAGACACTTTCTCACCAGGCTGCCTGGGTTAGAGGCAAATTCTTGATCAACCAACCACCTTTCACGCCGAACGTACGCCGGCTTTGGAGAGGCAAAACGGAGGCCATTGTACACAGCGACTTAAGAGCTCACAAATTTAATGACTATTAAGTGAAATAGCATGTCGCATTTATGAATCTTTTAAAGCGGCAACGTGTGATACGTCAAACACATTTTCAATGTTTGGCACGGAGGCTGCCGTAAGGTAGGGAGAGGGGCACAGACACCGAAAGGCACGCCACTGTGAAGTGGTGCGCCTTTTGGGGGAGAAGCGGGGTTGTCAGGTCAGCGGCTCGTATAGAGCCGCTGCGCTACAGACTTCAGCGACTGGCGCCCAGCTCTTGCTGGATGCTGGCGACGGTGCGAGGCCAAGGTTTACCAGCCTGGACCTTGGCTGGCAAGTTTTTGATGGCTTCTTGTGCGGCGGTGCGGTCGGCAAAATTACCGTAAGTCACCACAAACAGCGGTTTGCCCTGCAGGGTTTTCTTGAAATAACGGTACTCGCCACCCTGTTCGGCAATGTAAGCCTGGGCCGTGGCCTCGGAGCTGGTGCCCAGAATCTGCACGACATAGCGACCCGGCGCCTGGCTGCCATACCAGGTGCCACCGGCTGCCGGCTTGGCGGCCGTCGCAACAGGTTTGGCTGGAGCAGGTGCCGCCGGAGCTGGCGCGGGAGCAGGTGTCGGCGCAGGTTTGGCTGTCGCCACTTGTGTCTGTGGCGCAGGGGCCGGGGCTGGCTTGGCCGTGGCAACCTGAGTCTGTGGTGCAGGCGCAGGCGTTGGCCGGGCTGGCTGTGCAGGCTGGGCCGGCGCCTGGGTAGCCGACGCCGGCGGCTGGATGGAGGAACGCGGCACTTGTGCAACCGGTGTACTGGCCGATGCTCCGGCGCCAGCAGTCACGGTCGGCGGATGGGCGGGCGAAGCCGACGGCACGCTGTCTTCATCGCCATCACCGGAGCCTGCAGCTTCGGCCAGCGGACCACGCATCACCGGCTGGGAGTTTCCGACCAGCGGCAACGGCATTGGCTGGGAGTTGCCGGCGAATTCGATGGCCGGGCCACCGTTATTGGATTGCTGATTGGAAGGCGTGCCCTGCCCCAGCGGTAGCTGGGCTTGAGCATTGGCTGGAGCCTGACCCGGCGCAGGCGTCTTGCTGCCGCCTGGAATCAGTATTGCAGCCGCGACCGCCGCGATCACTACGGCCCCAAGGGCCACTATGTGTTTCTTCGGCATGTTGAACCCCACACTAGGACGCTTGACCGCGGAACGACTCGCGATCATCGCCTCGATCATTGAATCGCGGGCCACCTGGTTGATGATCCCAGGCCAGCCATCGGACTGTTCGTGAATATCGGCGATCTGTTCGGCGCTCAGCAGAGCAATGCCCTGCCCGGCGCCGTCCAGGCGTTGTGCCAGGTATTCACGGGTTTCATCTTCGTTGTAGGGCTGCAACTCGATGACATGAAAGCGTTCACCTTCAGCACCGGCAGGCAACTGACCGCACACCTGATCGAGACGATCGAGCAATGAAGCCTCGCCGAACAGAAACACATGCGGATGGCCTTCAGGCACACCCACAGACAGCCCCAGCAGGGCTTCGAGCGCAGAATTGTCGAGTTGTTCCGCATCGTCGACCAGAACATAGACTTCCTGTCCGGTCAGGGCCAGCTGCACCACCTGGTTGAGGATGGCCTGCAAGTCGGCACGGGCAAGGCCCAGCGCTTGCGCCATCTGCTGCAGAACGCCCGCCGCATCACCGGCGCCACGCGCCGAAATCACGACACTTTGCACCGATTGCTTGTTGGTGCTGGCGACCAGCGCCTGACGCAACAAGGTCTTGCCACTGCCCTGAGGCCCGGTCACCGCCAGCAGCAACTGGCTGTAGCGCGCCAGGTGATGAAGCTGCCCCAGCACCGGCTTGCGCTGGGCCGGGAAGAACTTGAAGCCCGGCACCCGTGCAGCAAAAGGGTCATGACTCAACTGGTAGTGGCCGAGAAAGGCCTCGTCGGCGTGCAAACTAGTCATCGGCTTTCCATTAACCTCTAAGCTGATCCACCAGGGCGCTGTAGTCCGCAACCAGGGTGGCCTGTAGTACTTCACGTGGATAGTCGTCGGTAATGACGGCTTCGCCTAGCTGGCTCAAAAGCACCAGGCGCAAACGGCCGTCGATCACTTTTTTGTCGACCGCCATGTGCTCCATGAACCGAGCTTCATTCATCTGCGCCGGCGGGACCACCGGCAAGCCGGCGCGCAACAGCAAACGAATACCGCGATCCCGGGCGCTGGCGGTGATCCAGCCCAGGCGCGTGGACATTTCCAGGGCCATGACCATACCGGCCGACACCGCCTCGCCATGCAGCCAGACGCCATACCCCATTTCGGTTTCGATCGCGTGGCCAAACGTATGGCCCAGGTTCAGCGTGGCGCGAATGCCCGACTCGCGCTCATCGGCGCCCACCACGCGGGCCTTGGCCGCGCAGGAGCGTTCGATGGCAGCCGTCAGGGCAACCTGGTCCAGGCCGCGCAACGCTTCGATGTTTTCTTCAAGCCAGGTCAGGAACGGCTCGTCGCAGATCAGGCCGTACTTGATGACCTCGGCAAGGCCGGCCGACAACTCGCGCTCCGGCAGCGTCACCAGCGAGCGAGTATCTATCAGAACCACCGAAGGCTGATAGAAAGCCCCAATCATGTTTTTGCCCAGCGGATGGTTGATGCCGGTCTTGCCGCCCACCGAGGAGTCGACCTGCGACAGCAGGGTGGTCGGAATCTGGATGAAGTTCACGCCGCGCTGGTAACAGGCGGCGGCAAAGCCTGCCATGTCGCCGATCACGCCGCCGCCCAGGGCAATTACGGTGGTGCGGCGGTCATGCCGGGCACCGAGCAGGCCGTCGAAAATCAGCTGCAGGGTTTCCCAGTTCTTGAACGCCTCGCCATCGGGCAGCACGATCGGCAGCACCTTGTAGCCTGCCAGGGTCCGGGTCAGACGCTCGAGATAAAGCGGGGCAACCGTCGTATTGGTCACGATGGCCACCTGGCGTCCGACGATGTGCGGCGTCAGCAGCTCGGGCTGATCCAGCAGACCTTCGCCAATATGAATTGGATAACTACGCTCGCCAAGCTCGACCTTAAGTGTCTGCATGTGTCCCCACATTGATTACCGGTTGGACGGTGTGCGTGCATTGGGCACCGCATACGCCGCCACTGTGTTTCGCAGGTTGCCGAGGATAGCGCATTTTGCGCCACGCTTTAACGGGGCGGAAGCTCTGCCAGACGGGCCAGAATCTCCAGAACCACCATTCGCGGCGGCCGTTCATCGGTTTCGATTATGACATCGGCAATTTCCCGATACAGCGGGTCGCGAAGGCTCAACAGGTCAGACAGGACCTGGGCCGGATTGGCGGTGCGCAGCAAAGGGCGATTGCGGTCACGGGCGGTGCGGCTGACCTGCTGCTCGACCGAGGCGTGCAGGTATACCACACGCCCGCCGTCATGCAGCGCCTTGCGATTTTCGCCGCGCATCACCGCACCACCGCCCGTCGCCAGCACCAGACCATCGGCCAGGCACAGCTCTTCGATCACCGCCTGCTCGCGATCACGAAAGCCAGGCTCGCCTTCCTTGTCGAAGATCCACGGGATATTGGCACCGGTACGCTGTTCGATTTCCTTGTCGGAATCCTTGAAAGGAAGCCGCAGTTCTTTGGCCAGCAAACGTCCGATAGTGCTCTTACCCGCGCCCATCGGCCCCACAAGTATTAGATTTCGCACAGAATCAACGACTCACAGCAATCGCCTGGTTATTCATGATGCGCGGTGTGAGGAAGACCAGCAGTTCGGACTTGGCCTCTGACACCACGTCACGCCGAAAAAGGCGGCCAACATACGGCACATCGCCAAGAAATGGCACTTTTTCTACAACTTTACTTTGCGTGTTGGAAAACACACCGCCGATAACAATGGTCTCGCCGTCGGAAATCAGCACCTTGGCATTGACCTCGTTTTTCTTGATTGGCGGTATGCCATTCAAGGCGTTGAGGTAATCGGGTTCGTCCTTGGTGACCTTGACCTCCATGATGATCCGGTTGTCCGGCGTGATCTGCGGGGTCACTTCCAGCGACAGCGAAGCCTCTTTGAAACTCACGCTGGTGGCGCCGCTGGAGCTGGCTTCCTGATAAGGAATCTCGGTGCCCTTGAGGATTTTCGCGGTCTCTTTGTCGGAGGTCACGACCTTGGGCTGGGAGACGATTTCACCGTTGCCGGTTTTCTCCATGGCACTCAGTTCAAGGTCGATCAGAGTGTTGTTGGTCACAAAGCCCAGGCCGATGCCGGAGGTCGCGTCAGCCGCGCCCAGATCGACGAACGGTATGTTACGGGTCAGGTCGCTACCGGTATTGCCAGCTTCGTCGCCATTGTCGTCCAGGCCGTAAGTGGTCCATTTGCCACTGCCGCTGGTCCTGCTGCCGCCCCAGCGCACGCCCAGCGCCTTGTCGTAACCGACGTTGGCCTCGACGATGCGCGCCTCGATCATCACCTGGCGCACCGGAATATCCAGCTGCGAGACGATGCGCCGCAGTTCGTCCAGGCGATCCTGGGTCTGGTAGGCAATGATGTTGTTGGTGCGATCGTCGACCGTGATCGAGCCACGCTCTTCAGTCTTGGCCTCGGCGCTGGTCACCGACTGGAACAGTTTGGCGATGTCGGCGGCCTTGGCGTAGTTGACCTGCAACAGCTCGCGACGCAGCGGGGCCAGTTCGGAGATCTGCTTCTGCGACTCCAGCTCCTGGCGCTCGCGGGCAGCAATCTCGTCGGCCGGTGCGACCAGCAGGACATTGCCGATCTTGCGTTTATCCAGCCCCTTGGTCTTGAGCACCAGGTCCAGCGCCTGATCCCACGGCACGTTTTGCAGGCGCAAGGTGATGCCGCCCTGCACGGTGTCACTGGCCACCAGATTGAGGTTGGTGAAGTCGGCGATCAGTTGCAGCACCGAACGCACGTCGATGTCCTGGAAGTTGAGCGAGAGCTTTTCGCCGGTGTACACCGGCTTGTCGGCGGCGCGGCGCTCCAGGTCGGCGTTGGTCAGCGGGCGCACGCTGATGGTCAGGCGGTTTTCGGTCTGGTAGGCCGAGTAATCGTAGGCGCCCGAGGCCTCGATGCTGATGCTGGCCTTGTCGCCGGAGGTCGTTGCAGTCACGAACTGCACCGGCGTGGCGAAGTCCTTGACGTCCAGGCGCACGCGCAGCGGATCGGGCAGCTGGGTCTTGGCGAACTCGACGCGAATCTTGCCGCCCTGCTCCTGAATATCCGGCGCAATGCCGGCGCTGCTCAGGTCGATGAGGATATTGCCCTCGCCCAGTTCACCGCGTTGAAAGTCGATATTACGTACAGCCTTGACACCTGCCGGTAGCGCAACGCGCGCAGCAGGCGAAGGGGCGGCAACGGGTGTCGCCACACGCGGCGCCCCTTGCGCGGTGCTCGGCTGCGCAGCCTGGGCAGCGCCGGCGCCCTGGCCGATCACCACGAACAGGTTGTTGCCTTCGACCCGCGAGCTATAAGGCGCCAGCGTGGTCAGGTTGACGATCACTCGCGTGCGGTCCTGCGCCTGGACCACCACAACGCTGCGCGCATTGCCCGCCCCCAGGTCACGACTGCGGCTGGCCAGCTGGCTGCTGACCCCCGGCAGGTCGAGCGCGATGCGCGCCGGCTGGTCGGTGGTGTAGCCGCGTGGCGCCGGCACCGGAGCATCGAACGACAGTTTCAACTCGATGCGATCACCGGGCAGGCTCGCAACGTCCAGGGTCTTGAGATTGGCAGCCTGGAGAATCGGCGACACCATCGCCATCCATAGCGATACGCTGATAATCGAGAGAATCCTGGTCATGTTCAATTTCCGTTGTGCGGTGTTTTGCATGCTTGGCCTTGCCCACTTCATGAGCGTTCATTGAGGGAGATCGTACGCGGCCTTTCAAGCCAGCCTCCCTCACCATCAGGAACTATTTCGATCACATCGACCTGCAGATCGCCGACCGACACGATCCGGCCGTGGTTACGACCCAGATAATCGCCCACCTTGACGCGATGCACCCCACCGGCACCGCGCAACAGCGCAAATGTACCCGAATCGTTGCCCAGGGTTCCGACCATCTCGAACGACTCGATATTAAAACCTTCCAGAAACTGTTTGACCCGGGTTTCGTCAGGCCGCACTTCACGCGAGCCTTTCTGGCGATTGAGCGGGTCGATCTTGACCGGCGGCTGAAACGGGCTGCGCAAACCGGCTGCGTTATAGGTAAAGGCCTCGTAAGGCCTGAACTTGGGCAACGGCTCGATGGTGCCGGTCGGCCGCGAGCGGGCCTCTGCGACGAACGTCGACAAATCGGAAAAGTCGTCGCTGCCACCACAACCGCTCAGCCCCAGCAGCACCATGCTGACGCACATCAGACGCGCCGCGCTCATTTCTTCAACCCTTCATCGTTGTAGCGATAAGTCTTGGCCAGGATGCTCATGCGCAGCTTCGCCGGGCTCTTGTCGACCGGCTTGATGTCGAAATTGTGCAGCGTGACGATGCGCGGCAGGCTGGCCACGCCACTGACGAACGTCGCCAGATCGTGATAACCGCCCTGCACCGTGATCTGTATCGGCAGCTCGATATAAAACTGCTGCGCCGCCTCGGGCAACAGCTTGATTTCTTCGAACTCAAGGCCACTGCCAAGGCCGGTGCGGGTGATGTCTTCAAGCAGGCCCGGTACTTCGGTGTCGCTGGGCAACTGGCGCAGCAGGGCGCCGAAGGTGTCTTCCATTTCGGCCATCTGCTTCTTGTAGGGCTCCAGGTTGGCGGCCTGGAACGCCTTGCTGGTGTATTGCTCCTTGAGCTGCGCCTCGGTGGCACGGGCGCCGTCGAGCTGCGCTTCGAGGTCCTGTATATAAAAGAAGTAGCCGAATCCCAGCACCAGAACCATCAACAGGGCGCAGGCGATGACCTTGACGGCAGCCGGCCACGACCCCAGGTTGTTCATGTCCAGCTCGCCGAGATCGACCTTGCGCAGGCTTTCCATCCATTCGGAAGCATTCATGGCTTGGCTCCCTCTACGGCAGGCTGGGTCTGGCGCACGGTCAACTGAAAGGCGTTGGTCTGATCGGGCGCGGCGCTGGCCTTGACCTCATTGAGAACCGGCCCCTCCAGCCAGTCGGAAGCCTCCAGGTTACGCATCAGGTCGGAGACCCGGTTGTTCGATTCGGCCATGCCGTTGATCGCAATCACATTGTCGAGCATCTTGATATCGGTGAAGTAGACGCCATCGGGCAAGGTGCGCACCAACTGGTCGAACACCCGGCCAATGATCGGCCGGTTGCCTTGCAGGTCCTGGATGATTTTCATCCGTTCGAGCAACTGCTTGCGCCGCGCCTTCAGTTCGCTGATTTCCTTGATGCGCGCATCGAGCTGGACCAGTTCGCCTTGCAGGAAGGTATTGCGCGCGGTCTGCTGGGTGATGGCCCGGCCAAGGGTCTGGTCGATCAGCAGGACGATGCCCACCGCCACCACCAGTACGCCGACCAGTGCGGTGATAAAGCGCTTCTTGCGCTCTTCGCGTTGCTGTTCCCGCCAGGGAAGAAGGTTGATCCGCGCCATCAGTCGAAACTCCTCAGCGCCAGGCCGCAGGCAAGCATCAGCGCCGGTGCATCACTGGCCAGCGCTCCGGCATTGACCTTGGCGCTGAGCGCCATGTCGGCAAAGGGGTTGGCAACCATGGTCGGCATACCGAGGCGTTTCTGGATCAAGTGCTCAAGGCCTGCAATCGAGGCCGAACCACCGGCCAGCATGATGTAGTCCACCGCGTTGTACTGGCCGGCGGCGAAGAAAAACTGCAGTGAACGCGACACCTGTTGCACCAGCGCATCCTTGAACGGCTCAAGCACTTCGCTGACGTAATCGTCGGGCAGGCCGCCCTGCTTCTTGGCCAGGCCCGCCTCACCCACCGACAAACCGTAGCGCCGCTGGATTTCCTCGGTCAGCTGTTTGCCGCCGAACAGTTGCTCGCGGGTGTAGATAATGCGCCCTTGGTGCAGCACGCTCAGGGTGGTCATGGTCGCGCCGATGTCGACCACCGCGACAGTGAGCATTTCATGGCCCTTGCCCAGTTGCGCCGACAACAGCCCGAACGAGCGTTCCAGCGCATAGGCTTCAACGTCGACCACGCGCGCCGTCAGCCCGGCCAGGGCCAGGGCGGCCTCGCGAACCTCGACGTTTTCCTTGCGGCAAGCAGCCAGCAGCACATCGACCCGCTCGGGGTTGCGCGCCGAGTAACCCTGGACTTCGAAGTCGATGGCAACCTCTTCCAGCGGGTATGGAATGTACTGGTCGGCCTCCAGCTTGAGCTGGTTCTCCATGTCGTCATCCGACAGGCCCGCGTCCATTTCGATGACCTTGGTGATCACCGCCGAACCTGCCACGGCCACGGCAGCGCTCTTGACCGAGGTGCGGGCCTTGACCAGTACGCGACTCAGGGCCTGGCCGACACCTTCGAGCTCGGCAATGTTCTTTTCGACCACGGCGTTGGCAGGCAGCGGTTCGACCGCATAGGACTCGACCTTGTAGCGGTTACCGGAACGACTCAACTCAAGGAGCTTTACCGATGTGGAGCTAATATCGATCCCTAGAAGGGCGTTGGCCTTCTTACTGAAGAGTTCGAACACAACCTGATTTCCTATGCCTTTGCGTCACTTATGAAGTGTTTTACGGCCAGCTGCGCTGTCGACTGCCTGACAGTAGCGCAAATCCCGCCCGGACACGAAAAATGCTTATAATGCCCGGCGCTTTTTTAAACACCAAAGGCTTGCAACTGTATTTAATTGTTGAAGCCTGCGCCCCACCCATTCTTTTTCTGGAAATCCAAAAGCCTTGATACGCCTGCTGAAGTTTTTCTGGTGGTCCATCGTCGCGGTGATCTGTGCACTTGTGCTGGGTCTGAGCGGTGCCTTCCTCTACCTGAGCCCTAACCTGCCGTCGGTAGAAGCGCTGCGCAGCATTCAGTTGCAGATCCCGCTACGGGTCTACAGCAGCGACGGCAAGCTGATCGCCGAGTTTGGCGAAATGCGCCGCACCCCGGTGCGCTTCGCAGAAATCCCTACCGACTTCATCAATGCCCTGCTGGCGGCCGAAGACGACAACTTCGCCAACCACTATGGCGTCGACCCCACCGGCCTGGTGCGCGCTGCCAGCGAGCTGGTCAAGAGCGGGCATATCCAGTCGGGCGGCAGCACGATCACCATGCAGGTCGCAAAAAACTTCTTCCTGACCAGCGAGCGCAGCTTTTCCCGTAAAACCACTGAGATCCTGCTGGCCCTGCAAATCGAACGGCAACTGACCAAGGACGAGATCCTGGAGTTGTACGTCAACAAGATTTACCTGGGTAACCGTGCCTACGGCATCGAAGCGGCCGCGCAAGTCTACTATGGCAAATCGATCCGTGACGTCAGTCTTGCACAAATGGCCACTATCGCAGGCCTGCCCAAGGCGCCGTCGCGCTTCAACCCGCTGGCCAACCCGGTGCGCGCCAAAGAGCGCCGCGACTGGATTCTGGGGCGCATGTATCACCTGGGCAAGATCAACCAGACAGCCTACCAGGCCGCGCTTGGCGAGCCGATGAACGCCAGCTATCACGTGCCGACCCCGGAAGTGTACGCACCTTATATTGCAGAGATGGCACGCGCCGAAATGGTCGGTCGCTATGGCAGCGAGGCTTACACCGAAGGCTTCCGGGTCACCACCACGGTCCCCAGCGACCTGCAGGAACACGCCAACAACGCGGTACGCCAGGGCCTGATCGAATACGACCAGCGCCACGGCTACCGTGGCCCTGAAAGCCGCTTCCCCGGCGTGACCCGTGCCGTCTGGGCTCAGGAACTGGGCAAGCAACGTCCGATCAACGGTCTGGAGCCGGCCATTGTCACCCAGGTCGACAAGACCGGCCTGCGCGTCCTGACCCGCAACGGCGAGAAAGAAGAGGCCGTCGACTGGGCCAGCATGAAATGGGCCCGGCCGTACCAGAACACCAACAGCATGGGCGCCACGCCACGCCAGACAAGCGATGTGGCCCAGGTCGGCGACCTGATCCGCGTACTGCGCCAGCCCGACGGTAGCCTGAAGTTCAGCCAGGTGCCCGCCGCGCAAAGCGCGCTGGTCTCGCTTGATCCGCGCAACGGCGCAATCCGTGCGCTGGTGGGCGGCTTCTCGTTCGAGCAAAGCAACTACAACCGCGCCATGCAGGCCAAGCGTCAGCCGGGTTCGAGCTTCAAGCCGTTCCTGTACAGCGCCGCACTGGACAACGGCTACACCGCCTCCAGCCTGGTCAACGATGCGCCGATCGTGTTTGTCGACGAGTACGTCGACAAGGTCTGGCGTCCGAAAAACGACAACGGCACCTTCCTGGGCCCTATCCGCCTGCGTGAAGCGCTGTACAAGTCGCGCAACCTGGTGTCGATCCGCCTGCTGCAACAACTGGGCATCGACACCTCGATCGACTACATCACCCGCTTCGGCTTCGCCAAACAGGATCTGCCGCGCAACCTGTCGCTGGCCCTGGGCACCGCGACCCTGACGCCGATGGAAATCGCCACGGGCTGGAGCACCTTCGCCAATGCCGGCTACAAGATCAGCCCGTACCTGATCCAGAGCATCGAGAACCGCGACAGCCAGGTGCTGTTCGCCGCCAACCCGCCGACAGTGCCGGCAAGCGAAGCCAAGGCGGCGCCGAATACCGCAACCTTCGCGGTACACGACACACCCGGCATCGTCGCCAATGCACCTGGCAGCGAACCGCAGACGCCGGCAGTCGCCGAGCGCGTGGTCGACAGCCGTACCACCTATATCCTCAACAGCATGCTTCAGGACGTCATCAAGCGCGGCACCGCACGCCGCGCACTGTCGATGAACCGTCCGGACATCGCAGGCAAGACCGGGACCACCAACGAGTCCAAGGACGCCTGGTTCTCCGGCTACAACGCCGACTATGTGACCACGGTATGGAGCGGTTTCGACCAGCCAGAAAGCCTGGGTCGCCATGAATTCGGCGGCACGGTGTCGCTGCCGATCTGGATGGACTACATGAGCGCTGCGCTCAAGGACAAGCCACCGCATCAGCAACCGGAGCCGGACGGCATCCTCAGCCTGCGAGTCGACCCGATCAGTGGCCGCGCCGCGACGCCGAGCACGCCCAATGCGTTCTTCGAACTGTTCAAGAGCGAAGACACACCGCCCAGCGTCAACGAACTGGGTGGCAGCGTACCCGGCAGCCCGCTGCCAGCGGATGAATCCGCACCTATCGACCTGTTTTAAAGCAGCTACAAGCGGCAAGCATAAGCAGGTCGCGCCTGACTCAGTACCGCTTTGACTTGCCGCTTGCAGCTTGCCCAATAAAAAACCCCGGCCAATGGCCGGGGTTTTTTATTGGGTCTTGCAGCGGCCTTAACCGTTGAAGACTTCGTCAACGCTGGTCAGCGGGTAGTGCTTCGGATACGGCAGGGTAGCAACGCCGCTCTCGATGGCCGCTTTCGCTACCGCTTCCGAGATCACGCCCAGCAGGCGGCTGTCCAGTGGCTTTGGAATGATGTATTCGCGGCCGTATTTCAATTCGATGCCGCCGTAGGCGTCGCTGACTTCCTGAGGCACAGGCAGCTTGGCCAGTTCGCTCAGGGCGTTGGCCGCGGCGATTTTCATTTCTTCGTTGATGCGCTTGGCGCGAACGTCCAGGGCACCACGGAAGATGAACGGGAAGCCCAGTACGTTGTTGACCTGGTTCGGGTAGTCCGAACGGCCGGTGGCCATGATCACGTCGTTGCGCGTGGCGTGGGCCAGCTCAGGAGCGATTTCAGGATCCGGGTTCGAGCAGGCGAAGACGATCGGGTCTTTGGCCATCAGCTTGAGGTTTTCAGCGCTCAGCAGGTTCGGACCCGACAGGCCGACGAATACGTCAGCACCGTCCAGCGCGTCGCTGAGGGTGCGTTTTTCGGTGGCGTGCGCGAATACAGCCTTGTACTGGTTCAGGTCGGTACGGCCGGAGTGAACAACGCCGGTGCGGTCGATCATGAAAATGTTTTCGATCTTCGCGCCCATGCTCACCAGCAACTTCATGCAGGAGATGGCCGCAGCGCCAGCGCCCAGGCAGACGATTTTGGCGGTGTCGAGGCTTTTGCCAACGATTTCCAGCGCGTTGATCATGCCGGCTGCGGTAACGATCGCGGTGCCGTGCTGGTCATCGTGGAACACCGGGATGTCGCACTGTTCGATCAGGGCCTTTTCGATCTCGAAGCACTCGGGTGCCTTGATGTCTTCCAGGTTGATGCCGCCGAAGGTGATGGAGATGCGCTTGACGGTGTCGATGAAGGCCTGCGGGCTTTCGGAGTCGACTTCGATGTCGAACACGTCAATACCGGCGAAACGCTTGAACAGAACCCCTTTGCCTTCCATGACCGGCTTGGAAGCCAGAGGACCCAGGTCACCAAGACCCAGAATGGCGGTACCGTCGGAAATGACTGCTACCAGGTTGCCTTTGCCGGTGTACTTGTAAGCCAGCTCGGGATCGCGGGCGATTTCACGTACAGGTTCGGCAACGCCGGGGCTGTAGGCCAGGGACAGGTCACGGGCAGTAGCAGTTGGCTTGGTGAGCTCGACACTCAGCTTTCCTGGACGAGGATTGGCATGGTATTCGAGCGCAGCGGTTTTCAGATCGGACATTTTATAGGATTCCGCTTTTTTCTATGGACAGACGGACCGCCGAGGATACGCAAGATGCAGAATCCTCACAAGACTGGGTAGTCACTGCTGTCAAGAGGGCGGATGGTGGGATTGCAATTGTGGGACAGTTAATGTCGCACCTGCGCAAAAGCACACCCAAAGAGTCTGGTGTGTGGCCGGATGACCATAGTCCATAAACGAAAAAGGCGCCCGCGAGGGGCGCCTTTTCTAGCAGCCTGGAGATGCCCGTCGGGCAGTCCGTGGCAGCCGGTCTTACTTGGTTTTCGGCGCGCCGAAAGCACCAAAGCGGGACTTGAAGCGGTCAACACGACCACCGATGTCCAGAGTCTTCTGCTTGCCAGTGTAGAACGGGTGGCATTCGTTGCACACGTCCAGGCTCAGAGGCTTGGTCAGAGTGGAACGGGTCTTGATGACGTTACCGCAGCTGCAGGTGGCGTCGATTGGCTCGTAAACTGGATGGATATCGGCTTTCATGGGAACTTCCTCAGGCTTGCGAGCCGCCACCCGACACTATTGTCGGATACCGCACGCGAAATAGGCGGCGGATGTTACCAGACAATTGCCATTACGCAAATGGACCCGCATGCCGGTCGTCAGCCCGGGCAGGCTGTCTGCTAAGATCGCCGCTCGTTCAGCCTGCTTGTCATATAGGGAAAGCCCTTTGGGAAAGCCACCGCGTGTCTGATGTCATTTTGCGCCTTGCGCTGCCCTCGCCCTTGCGCCGCCTGTTCGATTACCTTGCCCCGGCCGGCGTGAGCCGCGCTGCATTGCAGCCGGGCATGCGCCTGCGCGTGCCGTTCGGGCGCCGGGAAATGATCGGCATCCTGATCGAGGTGTGCGACCACAGCGAAGTGCCGGCCGACAAGCTCAGGCCGGCCATTGCCCTGCTCGACGAGCACACGCCGCTGCCGCCTGCGCTGTTCAAACTGTGCCTGTGGACCTCGCAGTATTATCAGCACAGCCTGGGCGACACCCTGAGCTGGGCCTTGCCGGTGCTGCTGCGCCAGGGCGAACTGGCTGAACCGCGTCAGGAGCGCTTCTGGCAAGTGACACCCGGCGCCAGCCTGCAGGACCCGCGCATTGCCCGCGCACCCAAGCAGCGCGAGGCGCTGGCGACCCTGGCCCAGCACCCGCATGGCGTGGCCCATCAGGTGCTGGGCAAACTGATGCTCAACAAGGACAGCCTCAACCTGCTGCTGGCCAAAGGGCTGGTAGAGGTCGAAGTGCGCAGCCAGGCGCCCGGTGCGCGTCATGAACACTGGCTGGCGCAGCCCGAGCTGCCGCTCAACCCCGAGCAAAGCGCCGCCTGCGAGGCGATCCATGCCGGCATGGACAGTTTTCATGCCTTTCTGCTGGCCGGCGTGACCGGCAGCGGCAAGACCGAGGTCTATCTACAACTGATTCGTCAGGTGCTGGAAGCCGGCAAACAGGCGCTGGTGCTGATCCCGGAAATCAACCTCGGCCCGCAGACCCTGGCGCGCTTCGAGCAACGCTTCAATGCACGCATTGCGCTGTTGCACTCGGCGGTCAACGACCGCGAACGCCTCGATCACTGGCTGGCCGCCCGCGACGGCGATGCCGACATCATCATCGGCACGCGCTCGGCGCTGTTTACGCCGATGAAAAACCCCGGCCTGATCATCATCGACGAGGAGCACGACGGCTCCTATAAACAGCAGGAAGGCCTGCGCTATCACGCTCGCGACCTGGCCATCGTCCGCGCCCGCCAGGAAAATATCCCGATCGTGCTCGGTTCGGCCACGCCGTCGCTCGAAAGCCTGCACAACGCCTACACCGGCCGCTACGGCCTGCTGCGCCTGACCCAGCGTGCCGGCGGTGCGCAACAGCCGCGCTTCCTGCGCCTGGACGTCAAGAGCCGGCCACTGGACAGCGGCATCTCCGGGCCCATGCAACAGGCCATCGCGCAGACGCTTGCGGCGGGCCAGCAGGTGCTGGTGTTTCTCAACCGTCGCGGCTTTGCGCCGACCCTGCTGTGCCATGACTGCGGCTGGCTGTCGGGCTGCCCGCGCTGCGACGCGCGCATGACCGTGCACCAGCGCTCCGGCGAGCTGCGTTGCCATCACTGCGGGCATGTCGAGCGCGTGCCGCGCCAGTGCCCGTCGTGCGCCAAGGTGGATTTGCGCCCCATCGGCGCGGGCACCGAACGGGCCGAAGAGCGCCTGGGGATTCTGTTTCCGGATTACCCGGTATTGCGTGTCGACCGCGACAGCACCTCGCGCAAGGACGCCATGAATCAACTGTTCACCACCATTCAGCGCGGCCAGCCGTGCATTCTGGTGGGCACACAGATGCTCGCCAAAGGTCACCACTTTCCACGGGTGACGCTGGTGTCGATCCTTGACGCCGATGGCGGGCTGTTCTCCGGGGACTTCCGCGCCAGCGAACGCATGGCGCAATTGATCGTGCAGGTGGCGGGCCGGGCAGGACGCGCCGAAGAGCCCGGCAAGGTCATCATCCAGACCCACCTGGCCGACCATCCGCTGCTGATCCAGCTGACCGAGCAAGGCTACTTCGCCTTTGCCGAGCAAGCCCTGAGCGAACGCCGCGCCGCCGGGCTGCCGCCGTTTGCGCACTTGGCACTGCTGCGCGCCGAAGCGCACAAGCCGGGCCAGGCCGAGCAGTTTCTCGACGAAGCCTGTGCCGAGGCCGAAATCCTGCTGGAGCACATCAGCCCCGGCAGCATCGAACTGCTTGGCCCGGTGCCGGCGCCCATGGAGCGGCGCGCCGGGCGTTATCGCGCACAGCTGCTGTTGCAGGCTAATGCCCGCGCGCCACTGCACCGTTTGTTGAGCGCCTGGCTGCTGGTCATCGAGCAACTGCCCAGCGGCCGTCAGGTACGCTGGTCGCTGGATGTGGACCCGGTCGACTTGTATTGACACCGTCAAGGTTGGCAAGCTCGCCCCGGCCACGGATAATGTGCAGTTTTTCCACCCGCGCATCCAGGCGCTACCGCGCTTGCGGTTGAAGAGAACCTCATGAAAGACACCATTCGCCAGCTGATCCAACACGCCCTGACCCGCCTCGAAACCGAGGGCGTCTTGCCGCCAGGGCTGACGCCGGCGATTCAGGTGGAGAACGCGCGCGACAAGACCCACGGCGATTTCGCCAGCAACATCGCCATGATGCTCGCCAAGCCTGCGGGCCTTAAACCGCGCGATCTGGCCGAAAAGCTGATCGCCGCCCTGCCTGCCGACGAGCAGATCAGCAAGGTCGAAATCGCAGGTCCTGGCTTTCTGAACTTCTTCCAGAACACTCAGGCCCTCGCCGCACGCCTGGATGCCGCGCTGGCCGACGAACGGTTGTCGGTACTGCGCAGCGGTCCAGCGCAGCGCGTGGTGGTCGACCTGTCGGCACCGAACCTGGCCAAGGAAATGCACGTCGGCCACCTGCGCTCGACCATCATTGGCGATGCGGTGGCCAACGTTCTGACCTGGCTGGGCGACACCGTGATCCGCCAGAACCACGTCGGCGACTGGGGCACCCAGTTCGGCATGTTGCTGGCTTACCTGCAGGAAAAGCCCACCACCAGCGACGAGCTGTCGGACCTTGAAAACTTCTACCGCGCCGCCAAGCAGCGTTTCGACGAGTCGCCCGAGTTCGCCGACCGCGCCCGTGCGCTGGTGGTCAAGCTGCAGGCCGGCGATGCCGAGTGCCTGGCCCTGTGGAATCGTTTCAACGAGATCTCGCTGTCGCACTGCCAGAAAACCTACGAGCGCCTCAACGTCAACCTGACCCCGGCCGACGTCAAGGGCGAGAGCGCCTACAACGATGACCTGGCCAACGTGGTCAGCGACCTGGCAAGCACTGGCCTGCTGGTCGAGAGCGAAGGCGCCAAGTGCGTGTTCCTCGAAGAATTCCGCACCGCCGACGACACCCCGTTGCCGGTGATCGTGCAAAAGGCCGGTGGCGGCTATCTGTATGCCACCACCGACCTGGCCGCCATCCGCTACCGCAGCAAGGTGCTGCACGCCGATCGCGTGCTGTACTTCGTCGACCAGCGCCAGGCCCTGCACTTCCAGCAAGTCTTCGAAGTGGCGCGCCGCGCAGGCTTCACCCACGAAGGCATGCAACTGGAGCACATGGGCTTCGGCACCATGAACGGCGCCGACGGCCGTCCGTTCAAGACCCGCGATGGCGGCACGGTGAAGCTGATCGACCTGCTCGACGAAGCCGAAGTGCGCGCCTATGACCTGGTCAAGGAGAAGAACCCGGAACTGGCCGAGGCCGAGTTGCGCGGCATCGCCAAAGCGGTGGGCATCAGCGCGGTGAAATACGCCGACCTGTCCAAGCACCGCACCAGCGACTACAGCTTCAACTTCGACCAGATGATCAGCTTCGAAGGCAACACCGCACCGTACCTGCTGTATGCCTACACGCGCATTGCCGGTGTATTCCGCAAGCTCGGTACGCCGTTCGACGCCAGCAGCGGCCACATCGTGCTCGAAGCCGCCCAGGAGCTGGAGCTGGCCGCGCGCCTGGCGCAGTTCGGCGAAGTCCTCAACACAGTTGCCGAAAAAGGTACACCGCACGTACTGTGTGCCTATGTGTATGATCTGGCGGGCCTGTTTTCCAGCTTCTATGAAAACTGCCCTATCCTTGGTGCGCAAAACCCGGACCAGCAGCAGAGCCGTCTGCGCCTGACTGCCCTGACCGGCCGCACCCTCAAGCAAGGCCTGGATCTGCTGGGCCTGGACACTCTGGAGCGTATGTAAGTTGGCAGTGGCGAAAAAGAAAGCGGCTCCCAAGCGCGGTGCCAGTCGTTACCAGGCGCCGGCAAAGAAGCCGATCCCAGGATGGGTATGGTTGGCTGTCGGCCTTACGGTCGGCGCCTTCATTGTCTTTCTGATGAAACTGGAGCCGGGTGGCAGCGACGTCAAGCGCGAAAAAGCCGATGCCAAGGCCGCCGCCAAGATCGCCGAGGCGAACAAGACACCGCCCAGCCCGGCGGCGGTCAAGCCCAAGTACGATTTCTACACGCTGCTGCCGGAATCGGAAGTCATCGTGCCCAAAGAGGCCGTGCCCGAGAAGACTCCGCCTGCACCTGCCGTGGCCCCGGTCGCGCCGGTCACCGTGGAGCAGGCGGCGAAGATCGACACCGCCCGCGCCCAGGCGGCCTTGAGTGGCCTGACGCCGCCGCCCGCGCCACCGGTCGCCACCACGCCAACCAAGCCTGCGCCGGTGACGCAGTTCTTCCTGCAAGCGGGCTCGTTCCGCAAGCAGGCAGATGCCGAGAAGGTGCGTGCGCAGATCATCCTGCTGGGCCAGACCGCGACGGTGGAGTCCGGCACGGTCAAGGAAGAAACCTGGTACCGCGTACTGGTCGGCCCGTTCAGCAACCGTGACCAGTTGACCACCGCGCAGAAACAACTGGCCGGCGGCGGTTTCAGCAACCTGTTGTTACAACAGCGCCAGCGGTAAGGCCGCCGCAAGTCAGAAGCGTTATGCGCAAGCCGGACCACCTCGGCCGGCTTCTGGCTTGCAGCTAAAAACTTGTAGCTTGAAACTCGCTGAAGCGAGCCCCATATCTGTCTCCATCTGGGCATTTTCGCCCCGCTGCGTGGAGACTCTTCCCTTGACCACCATCGTTTCAGTACGCCGCCACGGCAAAGTCGTCATGGCCGGTGACGGCCAGGTTTCCCTGGGCAATACCGTGATGAAAGGCAACGCCAAGAAAGTGCGCCGCCTGTACCACGGTCAGGTCATCGCAGGCTTTGCCGGCGCCACCGCCGATGCCTTCACGCTGTTCGAACGCTTCGAAGCCCAGCTGGAAAAGCATCAGGGCCACCTGGTTCGTGCCGCCGTCGAGCTGGCCAAGGACTGGCGTACCGATCGCTCCCTTAGCCGCCTTGAGGCCATGCTGGCCGTCGCCAACAAGGACGCCTCTCTGATCATCACCGGCAACGGCGATGTCGTGGAGCCAGAAGACGGCCTGATCGCCATGGGCTCCGGTGGCGCCTTCGCCCAGGCCGCCGCCCGCGCCCTGCTGCAGAAGACCGAGCTGTCGGCCCGCGAGATCGCTGAAACCGCATTGCACATCGCTGGCGATATTTGCGTGTTCACCAACCACAACATCACCATTGAGGAGCAGGACCTCGCCGAATAAGCCGCTGCGGCTATTTGACCTGAGGACCGTTGATAACCATGTCCATGACTCCCCGCGAAATCGTCCACGAACTGAACCGCCACATCATTGGCCAGGACGACGCCAAGCGCGCCGTCGCCATCGCCCTGCGTAACCGCTGGCGGCGCATGCAACTGCCCGAAGAACTGCGCGTTGAAGTCACGCCCAAGAACATTCTGATGATCGGCCCGACCGGTGTCGGCAAGACCGAAATCGCCCGTCGCCTGGCCAAGCTGGCCAACGCGCCGTTCATCAAGGTCGAAGCGACCAAATTCACCGAAGTCGGTTATGTCGGCCGCGATGTCGAGTCGATCATTCGTGACCTGGCCGATGCCGCCATGAAGCTGCTGCGCGAGCAAGAGATCGTCAAGGTTCGCCACCGCGCCGAAGACGCCGCCGAAGACCGCATTCTCGATGCCCTGCTGCCTCCGGCACGCGGTGGCTTCAACGAAGAACCGGTTGCGACCAGCGATTCCAACACCCGCCAGCTGTTCCGCAAGCGCCTGCGCGAAGGCCAGCTGGACGACAAGGAAATCGAGATCGAAGTCAGCGAAGCCGTTGGCGTCGACATTTCTGCGCCGCCGGGCATGGAAGAAATGACCAGCCAGTTGCAGAACCTGTTCGCCAACATGGGCAAGGGCAAACGCAAGTCGCGCAAGCTCAAGGTCAAGGAAGCGCTCAAGCTGGTGCGTGAAGAAGAAGCCGGCCGCCTGGTCAATGACGAAGAGCTCAAGGCCAAGGCCCTGGAAGCGGTCGAGCAACACGGCATCGTCTTCATCGACGAAATCGACAAGGTCGCCAAGCGCGGCAATGTCGGCGGCGCGGACGTCTCGCGTGAAGGCGTGCAGCGCGACCTGCTGCCGCTGATCGAAGGCTGCACGGTGAACACCAAGCTGGGCATGGTCAAGACCGACCACATTCTGTTCATCGCCTCCGGCGCGTTCCACCTGAGCAAGCCGAGCGACCTGGTGCCGGAACTGCAAGGCCGCCTGCCGATTCGCGTCGAACTCAAGGCCCTGTCGCCACAGGACTTCGAGCGCATCCTCAGCGAGCCGCATGCGTCGCTGACCGAGCAATACCGCGAGCTGCTCAAGACCGAAGGCCTGGACATCGAATTCAAGCCCGACGGCATCAAGCGCCTGGCCGAAATCGCCTGGCAGGTGAACGAGAAAACCGAAAACATCGGCGCCCGCCGCCTGCACACCCTGCTCGAGCGCCTGCTTGAAGAAGTGTCGTTCAGCGCCGGTGACCTGGCAGGCTTGCCCGATGCGCAGCCGATCAGCATCGACACCGACTACGTCAACAGCCATCTGGGCGAACTGGCCGACGACGAAGACCTGTCGCGCTACATTCTCTAAACCCGTGTAGGAGCGCGCTTGCCGGAATGCCGGACCACCGCGACCGGCTGCGTTAGCAGTCGTAAATTTTCAGCGTTTCCGAGATTTTGCGAGCGCTGCGCACTCGGTCGCGGGCAAGCGCGCTCCTACAATGCCAGGCTCAAGAGACGGACCATGAACAAGCTGCCCACCGCCATCGAGTTGCATAAAGCCTCGAAAACCCTGACGCTGAAGTACGCACCCGACGAGCACTATCATTTGCCCGCCGAGTTCTTGCGTGTGCATTCGCCTTCGGCCGAGGTGCAGGGGCATGGCAAGCCCATCCTGCAGTTCGGCAAGCTGGGTGTCGGCCTGAGCAAGGTCGAGGCGGCCGGGCAATATGCCCTGAAGCTGACCTTCGACGATGGCCATGACAGCGGCCTGTTTACCTGGGACTACCTGTACCAGTTGTGCCTGCGCCAGGACGCTCTGTGGAGCGATTATCTGCTGGAGCTGAAAAAAGCCGGCAAGAGCCGCGATCCGCACGAGCATGTCGTGCGCCTGATGCTTTGAGCTGGCACTTGGGCACTTTGTCCTAGCAGCTTCATAAACAGCGTCTATCCTTCCCCGCACCGCTTGGCGTTTTAGTAAGCGGTTTCTAATTGCTTTTGTTTCAATGTGCCGCGCAGCGGCCTGTATGCACAACGCTGCCCGCACGCTTTTTGCAATCTCGTGTAGCCAAGGATTCTGGCAAGTTAACTGCATCGTTTCGACGCAGCAGCAAAAGGGGCAATGCCAGTCAGCCGTGGTTGAAGCGCAGCAGTTCAGACGCCTTCGTGCCATCGGGCATGCCCTGGAAAACGGCCAACCCGCCATCATCGGTCAAACGAGCAGTAGTACTGGCGCTCGCCTGTATCACTCGCCAGTACTCGCCTCAGGACAACGGAGCGTCGTAGATGAGTAGCAAGAACAACGATGAATTGCCGCGCCAGGCTTCTGAACACACGCTGGGGCTAAACCCGGTGGTGGGCTTGCGTCGCAAGGATTTACTGACCACCGCGCGCATGGTCATGCGCCTGGCGATCAGGCACCCGATCCACAGCATCAAACACGTTGCCCACTTGGGCGTGGAACTGAAAAACGTGATGCTCGGCAGCTCGTCGTTGCAGCCGACCAGCGACGACCGCCGCTTTCAGGACCCGGCCTGGAGCCAGAATCCGCTGTACCGCCGCTATCTGGGGGTGTACCTGGCCTGGCGCAAAGAGCTGCATGACTGGCTCGACGGCAGCCATCTGACCCCGCAAGACATCAGCCGCGGCCACTTCGTCATCAACCTGATGACCGAAGCCATGGCGCCGACCAATAGCGCGGCCAACCCGGCAGCGATCAAACGCTTCTTCGAAACCGGCGGCAAGAGCCTGCTCGATGGCCTGTCGCACCTGGCCAAGGACCTGGTCCACAACAACGGCATGCCCAGCCAGGTCAACATGGACGCCTTCGAGGTCGGCAAGAACCTGGGCACCACCGAAGGCGCGGTGGTGTTTCGCAATGACGTGCTGGAACTCATCCAGTACAGGCCCGGCACCGAGCAGGTCTACCAGCGTCCGCTGCTGGTGATCCCGCCGCAGATCAACAAGTTCTATGTCTTCGACCTGAGCCCGGAAAAAAGCCTGGCGCGCTTCTGCCTGAACAGCAAGGTACAGACGTTCATTGTCAGCTGGCGCAACCCGACCAAGGCGCAGCGCGAGTGGGGTCTGTCGACCTACATCGAGGCGCTCAAGGAAGCGGTGGATGTGGTCACGGCGATCACCGGCAGCAAGGATCTCAATATCCTCGGCGCCTGCTCCGGCGGCATTACCTGCACCGCGCTGCTGGGTCACTACGCGGCGCTGGGCGAGAAAAAGATCAACGCCATGACCCTGATGGTCAGCGTGCTCGACACCACCATGGACAACGAAGTGGCACTGTTCGTCGACGAGCAGACCCTCGAAACGGCCAAGCGCCACTCCTACCAGGCCGGTGTACTCGAAGGCCGCGACATGGCCAAGGTATTTGCCTGGATGCGCCCCAACGACCTGATCTGGAATTACTGGGTCAACAATTACCTGCTGGGCAACCAGCCGCCGGCGTTCGACATTCTGTTCTGGAACAACGACACCACCCGCCTGCCGGCCGCGTTTCATGGCGACCTGATCGAGATGTTCAAGAACAACCCGCTGACCCGCCCCAATGCACTGGAAGTGTGCGGAACCTCGATCGACCTCAAGCAGGTCACCAACGATGTGTTCTGCCTGGCCGGCACCAATGACCACATCACGCCCTGGCTGTCGTGCTACAAATCGGCGCGGCTGTTTGGTGGCAAGACCGAGTTCGTGCTGTCGAGCAGTGGCCATATCCAGAGCATCCTCAACCCGCCGGGCAACCCCAAGGCGCGCTACATGACCAACAGCGAGCTGCCGGCCGAGCCGACCGCCTGGCAGGAAAATGCGACCAAGCACACCGATTCCTGGTGGCTGCATTGGCAGGCGTGGCTCGGCGAGCGCTCTGGCACGCTGAAAAAGGCACCCTCCAGCCTGGGCAACAAGGCGTATCCGGCAGGCGAAGCCTCACCGGGCACCTACGTCCACGAACGCTAAGCTTTATTCAAACGACGCGGCCAGGGCAGCAGGGAAGTACTGGCCGCACTCGTTGCGCACACGTTGACACGCAAGAGGCCATGCCTCGGTCGGTCTGGAAAAGGCGCAGGACCGCTTTCCAGCGTATTAACCCACAGGGCTCCGGCATGCCGCATCCGTTTGTATTTCGCTCCATTGACCTGGACGGCCACACCATTCGTACCGCCGTACGGCCCGGCAAGAGCCACATGACGCCGCTGCTGATCTTCAACGGCATCGGCGCCAACCTTGAACTGGTGTTTCCGTTCGTCGACGCGCTGGACCCGGACATGGAAGTCATTGCCTTCGATGTACCGGGGGTCGGCGGCTCTTCGACGCCCAGGCGGCCGTACCGTTTTCCGGGCCTGGCCAAACTGGCCGCACGCATGCTCGATTACCTCGACTACGGTCAGGTCAATGCGATTGGTGTTTCCTGGGGCGGCGCGCTGGCCCAGCAGTTCGCTCACGATTACCCGGAGCGCTGCAAGAAGCTGGTGCTGGCGGCCACGGCGGCGGGCATGGTGATGGTGCCGGGCAAGCCTCGGGTGTTGATGCTGATGGCCAGCCCGCGGCGTTATATCCAGCCTTCACACGTCATCCGCATTGCGCCGGAAATCTATGGCGGTGCGTTTCGCCGCGACCCGCACCTGGCGGCCAATCATGCCGCCAAGGTTCGCTCGTCCGGCAAGCTCGGATACTACTGGCAACTGTTTGCCGGCATGGGCTGGACCAGCATCCACTGGCTGCACAAGATTCGCCAGCCGACCCTGGTGCTGGCGGGCGACGACGACCCGCTGATTCCGCTGGTAAATATGCGGCTATTGGCCTGGCGGATACCCAATGCCCAGCTACACATAATTGATGACGGTCACTTGTTCCTGATTACCCGGGCCGAAGCCGTGGCGCCCATCATCATGAACTTCCTGCAGCAGGAACGTCAGCGTGCAGTCATGCATCCGCACCCCACATCCACCACGCGTTGATTCTGGTCGCCTCTGACGAGGGGCCATTCGCTCTACCCCGCTGTGCGCCCTGACAGGATCGTCGAATCGCGCAGAACGACGCAGCGTCCCTGCGCCCCGTGTTTTCACTGATGGCTTGACGAAGGAGTGTTGCCAGATGCGAGAAAAACCTGTGAAGCATGCCGAGACCACCCCGGCCACCTACATCAATGCACAAAGCGCTATTACCGGCCTGCGCGGCCGTGACCTGCTCTCGACCCTGCGCAATGTGGCCAGCCAGGGTTGGCGGCATCCGTTGCGCAGTGCCCGTCATGCCCTGGCGCTGGGCAACCAGCTGGGACGGGTGATGATCCTGGGTGAAACACCGCATTCACCCCACCCTCGCGACAGCCGCTTCAATGACCCGGCCTGGAGCCTCAACCCGCTGTATCGTCGCGGCTTGCAGGCCTACCTGAGCTGGCAGCATCAGCTCAAGCACTGGATCGACGACAGCGACCTGAGCAGCGACGACCGGGCGCGTGCACACTTTTTGTTCAGCCTGATCAACGATGCGCTGGCGCCCACCAATACCCTGCTCAACCCGATGGCCATCAAAGAGCTGTTCAACTCCGGTGGCAGCAGCCTGATCAAGGGCCTGAACCACATGGCCAGCGATCTGCTGCACAACAATGGCCTGCCCAGTCAGACCACCAAAGACGCCTTCGAGATCGGCCGGACACTGGCCACCACCGCAGGCGCGGTGGTGTTTCGCAATGAACTGCTGGAGCTGATCCAGTACAAGCCCATGAGCGAGAAGCAGTACAGCCGGCCGCTGTTGATCGTGCCGCCGCAGATCAACAAGTTCTATGTCTTCGACCTGAGCCCGGCCAACAGCTTCGTGCAGTACGCCCTGAAAAACGGCCTGCAGACCTTCGTCATCAGTTGGCGCAACCCCGATGTCCGCCATCGCGAGTGGGGACTGTCCAGCTATGTCGAAGCCGCCGAACAGGCCATGAATGTCTGCCGGGAAATCACCGGCGCCCGCGAGGTCAACCTGCTGGGTGCCTGCGCCGGCGGCCTGACCGTTGCCGCCCTGCAAGGTCACTTGCAGGCCAAGCGGCAGATGCGCCGGGTGGCCAGCGCCACTTACCTGGTCAGCCTGCTCGACAGCCAGATCGAAAGCCCGGCCACGCTGTTCATCGATGAAGAAGCCCTGGAAGCGGCCAAGCGGCGCTCGTACCAGCGCGGCGTGCTGGAAGGCAGTGAGATGAACCGGGTATTTTCCTGGATGCGCCCCAATGATCTGATCTGGCATTACTGGATCAACAACTACCTGCTGGGCAAGGCGCCGCCGGCCTTCGATATCCTGTACTGGAACAACGACACCACGCGCCTGACCGCCGCCCTGCACGGCGACCTGCTGGACTTTTTCAAGCACAACCCGCTGAGCCATCCCGGCGGCCTTGAAGTGTGCGGCACACCGATCGACCTGCAAAAGGTCACGGTCGACAGTTTCAGCGTGGCCGGCATCAACGATCACATCACGCCCTGGGACGCGGTGTATCGCTCCACCCTGCTACTGGGCGGCGAGCGACGCTTTGTGTTGTCGAGCAGCGGGCATGTGCAAAGCATCCTCAACCCGCCGGGCAATCCCAAGGCCACGTTCGTCGAAAGCAACCAGCTCAGCAGTGACCCGCGCGCCTGGTATTACGACGCCAAGGTGCAGGAAGGCAGTTGGTGGCCAACCTGGCTGGCCTGGGCTCAGGAGCGTTCCGGCACCCTGCGTGAAACCAGCATGAACCTGGGCAACGACACCTATCCACCGATGGAGGCTGCGCCAGGCACCTATGTGCATGTGCGCTGAATGAATGGCTGACACCCGCGTTTAAACCCTGGCTAGAGGGCTGGATGAAGACCCGCGACCGAATACTCGAATGTGCTCTGGAACTGTTCAACCGCGATGGCGAGCCGAACGTCTCGACCCTGGAAATCGCCAACGAACTGGGCATCAGCCCTGGCAATCTCTATTACCACTTCCACGGCAAGGAGCCCTTGGTTCTCAACCTGTTCGAACGTTTCCAGACGGAGCTGGCACCGCTGCTCGACCCGCCGGCCCATGCGCGGCTGGATGCCGAGGATTACTGGCTGTTCCTGCACCTGATCGTCGAGCGGCTGGCGCATTACCGTTTTCTGTTCCAGGACCTGTCGAACCTGTCCGGGCGCCTGCCCAAGCTGGCACGCGGCATTCGCAACCTGCTCAATGCGCTCAAGCGCACGTTGGCGTCATTGCTGGCTCATCTCAAATCCCAGGGACAACTGATCAGCGACACCCAGGCCTTGGGGCATCTGGTCGAACAGGTGACATTGACGCTGCTGTTTTCGCTGGATTACCAGCGCATTCTCGGCCGTGACGCCGAGGTGCGGGTGGTGGTCTACCAGATCATGATGCTGGTCGCGCCACATTTGATCGCGCCTTCACGCCAGAGCGTCGAGCAACTGGCGCTGCACTATCTTGAAAGATAAGAGGCTTGAAGGATAAGCGCCTTGAAAGATAAGAGCCTTGAAGGGTAAGAGGCTTGGAAAATAAGAGCCTTGAGCGATAAGACCGCCCGATCTGCCGGAGCAGATCGGGCTTGCCCGTCCTGAATCAGGACTGGCTGGCGGAAGCGCCAGAGTCTGCTGCAGGCGCCGCAGTTGCAGACGCCGCCGGCGCTGCAGATTCAGGCTCTGCTACAGGCTTGGCCGCAGCCTTGGTACGGGTGGGCGCCTTGGCCGCGGCCGGTTTGGCGGCAGGCTTGCGTGCCGCAGGTTTTTTGGCGGGTTTCGCTTCGGCAGAAGCGGCGATCGATTTGGCCTTGCTGGCCGTTGCAGACGCTGCCTTGCTGGCAGCTTCAACCGGCTTGGCGGCGGCCTTTTTCACCGCTGGCTTGGCGGCAGCGGCCTTGTCGGCCACCTTGTCGGCGGTCTTGGCGACCGTTTTCGCAGCGGCCTTGATCAACGGCTTGGCCGTGCTGCCGGCAGCCGGTTTGGACGCGGCAGCCCTGGAGGTCACCGGCCTGGCTTTTTCGCCCGTCAGTTGCTCGATCTTGCGCGTCAACTGATCGACCTTGTCGTGCAGAGTCTGGACTTCGTTGCGACTCGGCACGCCTAAGCGTGAAATGGCGCTGTTCAGGCGTTTATCGAATGCGCCTTCAAGCTCGTTCCACTTGCCGATTGCCAGGTCCTTGACGTCGCCAACCCGGGACTTGCCCGCCTTGATTCCGTCCTTGACCTCGTCCAGCGTCTGCTCGGCCTGAGCCTGGGTCTGCTTCTCGGCCTGCTCGCCATCTTTCACCAGCGTTTCAAAAAGCTTACTGCCGTCATTGCTGATCTTGGAGTAAGCGCCCAACCCAGCCAACCAGATCTGGCGAGAGTACTTCTCGATCTCGCCGATCCAGGAGCTGCTTTGTTTTTCGGTTTTTTTCTTGCCAGCCATCCTGCTCTCCTTATTGATCCGACCCGACGCGCGCGAGCTTTTTAGGCTCTGGGCGCTCGAGCTTTCGAGGCCCGACGCGTTCCAGCAATGCCGTCAGTTCATCGAGCTTAGCAGAGAGTGCTTCAACGTCATGTTTAGACGGAATACCGATACGATGCAGGCCCTTGGCGATGCGCCGGTCGAACAGGCCTTCGATCCTGTCCAGTTGCGCTTCGAAGCGATTCTTGACCTCGGACGCTTCGCCCTTGATCGAATCGATCTCGCTGTTGGCGGCCTCGACCTTTTCGTCGATGACCTTTTTCGCGTCCTTCTCGACACGCTCGCCGGTACGAATCAGCTCTTTGACGTACTCGCTGCCTTCTTCATTGACCCGGGAATAAACCCCCAGGCCCGCCAGCCAGATCTTGCGGGCGTACTGTTTGACTTCAGCAAGCTTGCCGTCCTGTTCGAGGTCGACTTCGATCTTTCTTTTCACACTGACTTTGGCCATGGTTCACCTCACGCTTGATAGTTGAAGAGAACGTCCTTCAGAGGACAGTAAAGCCAAAGTAGAAGGAAAAATTAGAATCGACACCCTAAAGAGCCCTGTAGGAGCCCGCTTGCCGGCGACCGGCTGCGTGAGCAGTCGTATTCTCAGCGCGTCATGGATTTCTGCGAGCGCTTTGCACTCGGTCGCGGGACAAGCGCGCTCCTACCGGTCAAGCGAGTTCGCGGTCGAGGACTCTTTCGATCTCGCTCTTGATGGTGCCGCTCATCGCCGAGAGGAAGAAATTCAGTTCGATGCTGACGCGGATCAGCGCTGCTTCGACGTCGACACGGCCCTTGGCGCCCTTGCCGTGCAGCGATACCGTGTCGCCGTCCCATTCATGTTCCAGGCCGTACTTGGCGGCCAGTTTCTGCACCAGATGTTCGGCCTTGGCGCGGGCCTGCTCGTGGCCCAGCTCATGCGGGCGCTCAACGATGATTTTCGACATGCCAATGGTCCTCGTTCGAAGGTAAATCCTGAGGGCACTATAGCAAGCCCCCTTTACCTGTCATGCGCCTTGTCAAGACAAAGCCAGCCCTGATGATTAGAATGGCGGCATTCTATTCCGGTGACAGCGATATGACCGATCAGCGCAAAGGCAGCGATGCCGAACCCACCACCCACTTCGGCTACAAAAATGTGCCGGAAAGCCAGAAGGCGGAGAAGGTCGCTGAGGTTTTCCACTCGGTAGCCGCCAAATACGACTTGATGAACGACCTGTTGTCCGGTGGCATGCACCGGCTCTGGAAGCGTTTCACCATCGAGTTGTCGGGCGTGCGGCCCGGCAACCGGGTGCTCGACATTGCCGGTGGTACGGGCGATCTGGCGCGCAAGTTCTCGCAACTGGTCGGCCCGACCGGCCATGTGGTACTGGCCGACATCAACGCTTCGATGCTCAAGGTCGGGCGTGACCGCCTGCTGGATAAAGGCGTGTCGGGCAATATCGAGTTCGTTCAGGCCGACGCCGAAAAGCTGCCGTTCCCGGACAACCATTTCGATTGCGTGACCATCGCTTTCGGCCTGCGTAACGTGACCCACAAAGAAGACGCCCTGCGTTCGATGCTGCGCGTGCTCAAGCCCGGCGGTCGCCTGCTGGTGCTGGAGTTCTCCAAGCCGACCAACACCTTCATGTCCAAGGCCTACGACGCTTACTCGTTCGCCTTCATGCCGCTGATGGGCAAGCTGGTCACCAATGACTCGGAAAGCTACCGCTACCTGGCCGAATCGATCCGCATGCACCCCAACCAGGAAACCCTCAAGTCGATGATGGTTCAGGCCGGTTTCGACCGCGTGACCTATCACAACATGACTTCCGGGATCGTCGCCCTGCACCGGGGTATCAAGCCCTGATGCTGCTGCGAGGCTTGCTGGCCAGTGTCGAGCACGGCATCAACCGGGTGCTGCGCATGGACGGCACCGCGTTGCCGCGCCTGGGTGCGCTGGCCGGCACGGTGATTGCCATCGATTGCCGTGACCCGGCCCTGAAGCTGTTCATCCTGCCCAGTGATGAAGGCCTGTTCCTGGCCGCCGACTGGGCCAGCGATACCGACTGCACGCTGCGTGCCCCGGCTGCCAGCCTGCTGCGTCTGGCCCTGAGCAAGGACAAGACTGCCGTGCTGCATGGCCCGGAGGTCGAGCTTGAAGGCGACAGCGGCGTATTGCTGGAACTGACCGGCATTCTCCAGGACCTTGAACTGGACTGGGAATACGAGTTGTCGCGCTGGCTGGGCCCCGTGGCCAGCCAGTTGCTGGGCAGCCACCTGCGCAGCCGCGCGCGCTGGACCCGGAGCGCGATGGCCAGCCTGGGCCAGAACCTGGCCGACTACCTGAGCGAAGAATCACGCACCCTGGTCGGCAAACATGAGGCCGAGGCGCAGTTCAGCGAACTGGACCGGATCAAGCTCGATCTGGAACGTCTGGAAGCCCGGGTTGCACGCCTTTCCCACTCCCTGAAACCCAGCAATAGCGATCTCGAATGAAGTTGCTTGCCGTCCGCCGCCTGTTTCGCATCCAGCGTGTCGTAATCCGTTACCGCCTCGATGACCTGCTGTTCGCCCTGCCGTTGCCCTGGTGGCTGCTGGCGGTGCGCTTTGTGCTGCCGTGGCGCTGGCTGCCGCGCAAGCCTTCCGAGCTGGATCGCGGCACGCGCCTGCGTCTGGCGTTGCAGGACCTGGGACCGATTTTCATCAAGTTCGGTCAGTTGCTCTCGACCCGCCGCGACCTGCTGCCCGAAGACATCGCCGATGCGCTGATGCTGCTGCAGGACCGTGTGCCGCCGTTTGACCCGCAACTGTCGGTGCAACTGATCGAGTCGCAGCTGGGCGCGAAAATCAGCGAGGTCTTCAGCCGTTTCGATGTCGAGCCAATGGCCTCGGCCTCGGTGGCGCAAGTGCATGCGGCGCGGCTGAAAACCGGCGAAGAAGTGGTGGTCAAGGTCGTACGTCCCGGCCTGCGCCCGATCATCACCCAGGACATGGCCTGGCTGTTCATCCTGGCGCGAATCGCCGAGCGGCTGTCGGCCGATGCGCGCCTGTTGCACCCGGTGCAAGTGGTCAGCGACTACGAAAAGACCATCTACGACGAGCTGGACCTGCTGCGCGAAGCGGCCAACTCCAGCCAACTGCGGCGTAACTTCGAAGGCTCGGACCTGCTGTACGTGCCGCAGGTTTACTGGGACTGGTGCCGCCCCAAGGTGCTGGTGATGGAGCGCATCTACGGCGTTCAGGTCACCGATCTGGCGACCCTGGCCGACCAGCGCACCGACATGAAGCTGCTGGCCGAACGCGGCGTCGAGATCTTCTTCACCCAGGTGTTTCGCGACAGCTTCTTCCACGCCGACATGCACCCGGGCAATATTTTCGTCAGTACCGTCACGCCCTGGGCCCCGCAGTACATCGCCATCGACTGCGGCATCGTCGGCAGCCTGACGCCGCAGGATCAGGATTATCTGGCCCGTAACCTGTTTGCCTTCTTCAAGCGCGATTATCGCCGGGTGGCGCAGTTGCACATCGATTCGGGCTGGGTGCCGGCAGAAACCAAACTCAACGAATTCGAGGCCGCTATCCGCACGGTGTGCGAACCGATCTTCGAGAAACCGCTCAAGGATATTTCTTTCGGCCAGGTCTTGATGCGTCTGTTCCAGACCGCGCGACGCTTCAACATGGAAGTGCAGCCACAACTGGTGCTGCTGCAGAAAACCCTGCTCAACATCGAAGGCCTGGGCCGTCAGTTGTACCCCGACCTGGACCTGTGGAGCACCGCCCAACCGTTTCTGGAGCGCTGGATGCGTGACCGGGTGAGCCCCAAGACGCTGCTGGGCAACCTGCAATCGCAGGTAGAACAGTTACCGCATATTGCCGGCATGACCCGCGACCTGCTTGAACGCCTCTCGCAGCCGCACGCCAACGACCCGCCGCAACCCTGGCGCGAGCGTAACGACAGTTGGGCCTTGCGCCTGCTGGGCGCCGCGTTGCTGACCGGTGGCGCGATCCAGACCTGGGCCCTGAGCTCGGCAGGAACCACCCTGCCCGGGCTGACCGGTGTGCCGGCCGGGATCATGCTGGTAGCCGGGTTGTATCTGATCGTTCGTCGATAGCCAGCAGCCCAAGGCGCTGGCACACTGTCAAACCCGCCGGGCGAGAACCCCGGCAGCCGGAGTAAGTATGAAAGACTGGCTGGACGAGATTCACTGGAACAGCGACGGTCTGGTGCCTGCAATCGCTCAGGATTACCAGACCGGCCGCGTATTGATGATGGCCTGGATGAACCGCGAGGCGCTGGCCCTGACCGCCGCCGAAAACCGCGCCATCTACTGGTCGCGTTCGCGCGGCAAACTGTGGCGCAAGGGCGAAGAATCCGGGCACGTGCAAAAACTCCACGAGCTGCGCCTGGACTGCGATGCCGACGTCGTCATCCTGATGGTCGAGCAACTGGGCGGCATCGCCTGCCACACTGGCCGGCAAAGCTGCTTCTATCGAGTCTTCGAGAACGGCGACTGGAAAACCGTCGACCCGGTGCTCAAGGACCCCGACGCCATCTATCAAGCAGGACACTGAACATGACCGACACCCTGACCCGCCTGGCCGCCGTGCTGGAATCGCGCAAGGGCGCGGCGGCTGACAGCTCGTATGTCGCCAGCCTGCATCACAAGGGCCTGAACAAGATCCTGGAAAAAGTCGGCGAAGAGTCGGTTGAAACCATCATTGCCGCCAAGGACGCCGCCGTCAGCGGTGACTTCAGCGATGTCATCTATGAAACCGCTGACCTGTGGTTCCACAGCATGGTGATGCTCTCGGCCCTGGGCCTGCATCCACAAGCTGTGCTCGACGAACTGGAGCGCCGCGTCGGCGTGTCCGGTCATGCGGAAAAAGCTGCCCGGACCACAGGCCAAGCCTGATTTCGAGCCTGAACCTCAAGAGGATTGCTTCATGGGTATTTTTGACTGGAAACACTGGATCGTCATCCTGGTTGTCGTGGTGCTGGTGTTCGGCACCAAGAAACTCAAGGGCCTGGGCAGTGACGTCGGCGAATCGATCAAGGGCTTTCGCAAGGCCATGAACGACGATGAAAAGCCGGCCGACACCGCCGCCCAGCCGCAACCGCAGCCACAACCGCAACCGGCGCAAACCACCGCGCACAACCCGCAACCCGAGCCGCCGCACACCATCGACGCCCAGGCGCAGCGGGTTCAGGAGCCGGTGCGCAAGGATCAGGTCTGATCCATGTTTGGTATCAGCTTTTCCGAACTGCTGCTGGTCGGCCTGGTCGCCCTGCTGGTGCTCGGCCCCGAGCGCCTGCCGGGTGCCGCGCGTACCGCAGGCTTGTGGATAGGCCGCTTGCGGCGCAGCTTCAATGCCATCAAGCAGGAAGTGGAACGTGAGATCGGTGCCGACGAGATTCGCCGGCAACTGCACAACGAGCACATCCTGTCGCTGGAAGAAGAGGCCCGCAAGCTGTTCTCGCCGCCCAACGAAGACGTGCTGAACCGCGATGCGCCTGCCGCCGAGCCGACGCCACAGCCGATCGAGCTGCAACCTGAGCCTGTCGCGCCCGACGCCATTGCCGAGCCGGACAAACCGCGCCTGAGCCTGGACAAGGCCCCAAGGCCGGTTGCAGCCGTCGTTCAGCCCGCCGCCCTCACTGACCCGTCATTGCCACCGCGAGCCCCATGAGCGCTGAAATCCCGGAAAACGACCAGCCAATGCCGCTGGTCTCGCACCTGACCGAACTGCGCACGCGCCTGTTGCGTTGCGTGGCTGCGGTGTTTGTGGTCTTCGCCTGCCTGTTCTACTTTGCGCAGAAGATCTACACCCTGGTCTCCGCCCCGCTGCGCGCCTATTTGCCTGAAGGCGCAACGATGATTGCCACCGACGTGGCCTCACCGTTTCTGACGCCGTTCAAGCTGACCATGATGGTCGCGCTGTTCGCCTCCATGCCGATCATCCTGCATCAGGTCTGGGGCTTTATTGCGCCGGGCCTGTACAAGCATGAAAAGCGCATCGCGGTGCCGCTGCTGGTGTCGAGCATCATCCTGTTCTATGCCGGCATGGCGTTCGCCTACTTTCTGGTGTTCCCGCTGATTTTCCACTTCTTTGCCAGCGTGACCCCGGAAGGCGTGTCGATGATGACCGACATTGCCAGCTACCTCGACTTCGTCATGACCCTGTTCTTCGCCTTCGGCGTGGCCTTTGAAATCCCGGTGGCCGTGGTGCTGCTGGTGTGGATCGGCGTGGTCGATGTGAAGTACCTGAAGAAGATCCGCCCGTACGTGATCATCGGCTGCTTTGTGGTCGGCATGATCCTCACCCCGCCGGACATCTTCTCGCAGACCCTGCTGGCGGTGCCGATGTGGTTGTTGTTCGAGCTGGGCATCCTGTGCAGCAGCCTGATCAGCAAGCGTGGCGAACACCCTGACGACCTCAAGCGCGACCAGCCGCCAGCGCCGCTGCCGTGAACCTGCTGCTCCTTGAAGAGGCCGATTTCATCGCGCCTGATGTGGTGGTGCTGCGCGACCGGCGCCTGAAACACATGCAAGAGGTGCAACGGGTCGAGGTCGGCGACAGCCTGCGGGTCGGTCGCATCGGCGGCCTGCTGGGTGAAGCCGAGGTGCTGCGCCTGGAGCCACGCGAGGCCGAGCTGCGCGTGGTCCTGCACAGCCCGCCGCCGGCCAAGCTGCCACTGACCCTGATCCTCGCCGTGCCGCGGCCGAAAATGCTTCGCCGGGTGTTCCAGACCGTGGCAACCATGGGCGTGCCGCGCCTGATTCTGGTGAACAGCTACCGGGTCGAGAAAAGCTTCTGGCAGACGCCGTTTCTGCAACCGGAGGCTATTCGCGAGAACCTGATCCTGGGCCTGGAGCAGGCCCGCGACAGCGTGCTGCCCGAGGTGCTGATCGAGAAGCGCTTCAAGCCGTTTGTCGAGGACCACCTGCCCGCCGTGGCCCAGGACACGCTCGGCCTGGTCGGCCATCCCGGCGACTTTCCGGCCTGCCCGCGCGCCGTCGAACAGCCGGTGACCCTGGCCATCGGCCCGGAAGGCGGCTGGATTCCCTACGAAGTCGAATTGCTGGGCAAGGCCGGGCTGCAACCGGTGCAGCTCGGGGCGCGGATCCTGCGGGTCGAAACCGCCGTCACCGCGCTGTTGGCGCGGCTTTTTTAGTCACCGATCGGTCACCTGATTCGCTTCAGCTTGTAGGATTCTTGCCGATATACAGGGTTCGTATAACACCTGCACGGCAAGGAGTCCTCATGTCCATTACCCAAAGTCTCGCCAACGCGAGCGTCAGTCGCAAACTGGCCTTCGGTTTCGGCCTGGTGGTGCTGATGACACTCGCCATCAGCGCCACCGGCTGGAACAGCATCCAGACGCTGATCGAGCGTGGCGACCGGGTGAACGCCGTCAATGAGGTCAACGAGCAGACGCTGGACCTGCGTATCCAGCGCCAACGCTATGAAGCGGTGTTCAATGCCGAAGCTGCCAAAAACGTGACTACGGCGCTGGACCAGCTGGAAACCGATCTGCAAACAGCCAAGAGCCTGATGCGCACCACCGTCAACCAGCAGCGCCTGGACACACAGATCCAGACGGCCAAAGACTATCGCGTGGCGTTCACGGACATGGCCCGGGCCATCGAAACCCGTGAAGGCACGCGCAGCCTGATGGGCGACAGTGCCGACAAGGCGGTCGCCGAGATCAACAAGCTTGAGGCCGAACTGCTCAAGAACGATGACATCCTGGCGTTCAACAACATTGTTGGCGTCAGCAAGCTGCTCCAGCAGGCGCGCTTCCAGGTACGCGGTTATACCTACAGCGGCCGGGCCGAATTCGAAAAGAACGCCAACGCGGCCATCGACGAAGCCATGACCGGCATCAATTCACTGGCCGGCGACATTCCTGCTGATTTTCTGCCAACCCTGCAGGCAGCACTCGCCGGCCTGCAAGGCTATCGCGCCGCCGTCGGTCAGTACCGCGATGCCCAGGCCGCCGGTAAAGCGGCGCAGGACAGAATGACGCCGCTGGGCGAGCTGTTGATCAAAATCAACGCCGATCTGATCAAAGAGCAGAACGACCGACGCGACAGTGACAGCAACCAGGCCATCCTCACCATCAGCCTGGCCACCCTTCTGGCCCTGGTGCTCAGTGTGCTGGCGGCCTGGATCATCACCCGGCAAATCACCACCCCGTTGCAGGACACACTCAAGGCCGTCGAGCGCGTGGCTTCAGGCGATCTCAGCCATAACCTGAACATCAACCGCAAGGACGAACTGGGCACGCTGCAAGGCAGTATCCAGCGCATGACCGTCAGCCTGCGCGAACTGGTGGGCGGCATCCGCGATGGCGTGACCCAGATCGCCAGCGCTGCCGAAGAACTGTCGGCGGTCACCGAGCAGACCAGCGCCGGCGTCAACAGCCAGCGGGTCGAGACCGATCAGGTGGCCACCGCCATGCATGAAATGACCGCCACCGTGCAGGAAGTGGCGCGCAACGCCGAAGAAGCTTCAGAAGCCGCACTGGCCGCCGACCAGCAGGCGCGTGAAGGCGACCGGGTGGTCAACGAGGCCATCGGCCAGATCGAGCGACTGTCTGCCGCGATGGGCAACTCCACCGCCGCCATGGGTGAACTCAAGCGCGAAAGCGACAAGATCGGCAGCGTGCTGGACGTCATCAAGTCGGTGGCCCAGCAAACCAACCTGCTGGCCCTCAACGCCGCCATCGAAGCGGCACGCGCCGGTGAAGCCGGGCGCGGCTTTGCCGTGGTGGCCGATGAGGTGCGCAGCCTGGCGCAGCGCACCCAGAAATCCACCGAAGAGATCGAGGCGCTGATCGCCGGGCTGCAGAACGGTACTCAGCAGGTCTCGAACATCATCGACGACAGCCTGGCCCTGACCGACAGCAGTGTCGAACTGACCCGTCGCGCCGGTGGCACGCTGGAAAGCATCACCCGCACGGTGTCGGCCATCCAGTCGATGAACCAGCAGATCGCCGCGGCGGCCGAACAGCAAAGCGCCACCGCCGAAGAAATCAACCGCAGCGTGATCAACGTGCGCGATGTCTCGCAACAGACCTCGGCGGCCAGCGAAGAAACCGCCGCCTCCAGCGTCGAACTGGCGCGCCTGGGCAATCACCTGCAAACACTGGTGGGCCGTTTTATCGTTTGATGAGCCCGATGGGCGCCGCACGGCGCCCATTGTGTGACCTGTTTCACCTTGCCTAATCGCTCGGAAATCTCCTACGACCTATTCAGGTCGCGCACTGCCCGCTCCTGCCGATGCGTTCATGACGCTATCCCTGCGCAGGAGAAACCCTATGTTCCGCTGGATCAATCACTCGCTCGACAACCTGAGTATCAGGCTCAAACTGGCGCTGGGCTTCGGCCTGGTGCTGTCGTTGACCCTGACCATCACCCTGACCGGCTGGTACGGGCTGGACACCATGATCGACCGCTCCGGGTCGATCTCTGCCATCGCGCAACTCAGCAACCTGACCAAGGACCTGCGCGCCGAGCGCATTCTGTTTCGCGAGGAGAACACAGCGCAAAGCGCCAGCCGTGTCGAAGACCGCCTCAACGAACTGGAAACACACCTGAACCTTGTGCGCAAGGACGTCGAGGACCGGCGCAGCCTGGAGCTGCTGGACGCGCAGAGCCGTGTGATTGCCAGCCTGGAAAAGACCTTTGCCGAGCTGGCGCAACAGCGCAAGGCGCGCGATGAAGCCGCACATACGCTGCACCAGCAAGCAGCCGTGGCGGTCAAGGCGGTCGCTCAGGTAGAAGCCGAGGTGCTCAAGGCCGTCAGTCAGGAACAGGACAACAGTGACCGGCTGGACGAGTTCACAAACCTCTCGCAGCTCAAACAGCAGATCCAGCTGGCGCGCTTTCAGGTGCAGACCTACACCTTTACCGGCAAGCAGGACGATGAAACCGCCGCCATGGCGGCCCTCGACGAAGCCCTGAAAGAAATTGCGCAGATCGCTGAGGATCAGGCCGAGGACAACCTGCAGGCACTGAAACCTGCCGACGCCGCGCTGCAGCTGTACAAGACAGCGCTGGGCGCGTTTCGCGAGGCGCAGGTCAAGGTCGAGCAGAACCAGGAAAGCATGGAAACCCTGGGCGACAAAATGCTCGAATCGGTGGCCGAACTGATCGGCCTGCAAGGCTCGTTGCGCGACACCGAAGCAGGCCTGGCACGCAGCACCCTGACCGGCGTCGCCTCACTGGCGCTATTTTTCGGGCTGCTGGCCGCCTGGATCATGACCCGGCAGATCATCGTCCCGCTGCGCCAGGCGCTGGCAGCGGCCGGGCGCATTGCCAAGGGCGATTTGAGCCTTGACCTGCACAGCCTGCGCCGCGACGAGATGGGCCAGTTGCAAGCCAGTATCCAGAGCATGACCGTGAACCTGCGCGGCCTTATCAACGGCATCGGCGACGGCGTGACGCAGATTGCCAGCGCCGCCGAGCAACTGTCGGCGGTCACCGAGCAGACCAGCGTCGGGGTCAATAATCAGAAAGAGGAAACCGATCAGGTTGCCGCCGCCATCAACCAGATGGCCGCCACCGTGTTGCAGGTCGCCAGCAATGCCCAGCAAGCCTCACAGGCCGCAGCCCACGCCGACCAGCAGGCTCGCGACGGTGATCGGGTGGTCGGCGAAGCGATTGGCCAGATCGAGCAGCTGGCCGGCGAAATGCGCCACTCGACCCAGGCGATGAACCGTCTCAAGGAAGAAAGCGGCAAGATCGTCGGCGTGCTCGATGTCATCAAGTCGGTGTCCCAACAAACCAACCTGCTGGCGCTCAACGCCGCCATCGAAGCGGCACGGGCCGGTGAAGCCGGGCGCGGCTTTGCGGTGGTCGCCGACGAGGTGCGCAGCCTGGCACAGCGCACCCAGCAATCGACCGAGGAAATCGAAGAGCTGATCGCGGCCCTGCAAAGCGGCACCCAGCAAGTGGCCACGACCCTGGACAACAGCCGCAGCCTGACCAACCAGAGCGTGGACCTGAGCCGCCGCGCCGGCAGCGCGCTGGAACAGATCACCCGCACCGTGGCCAGCATTCAGGACATGAACCGCCAGATCGCCACCGCCAGCGAACAGCAAAGCACGGTGGCCGAGCAGATCAACCGCAGCGTGGTGAATGTACGCAATATCTCCGGGCAGACCGCGGCGGCCAGTGAAGAGACGGCCACCGCCAGTGTCGAGCTGGCGCGGCTGGGCAATCATTTGAAAGAGTTGGTGGGGCGCTTCAAGGTGTGACCTGTGCCTGCGCTCATGACAGAGCCACAAACAAAAACGCCCCTGAATCAGGGGCGTTTTTGCAGGTTGCATCAAGCCGGTAGCGGCACCGGCGGCGCATTCACCGGCTGCAAGGGCAGCAGCGGTGCATGCGGGTCAGCCTCGATGGAGGCGTGCCAGGCGGCCAGCCATTCGGGGTGACGCTGGTTCCAGACCTGCTCGTGCAAGCGCGACAGGGCCACCGGGTCGCTGAGCAGCATCAACCGCTCATGGTTGCCGAGCTTCTCGGGACCGACCTTGAGGGCCTGTTCGATACGTTCGGCACGCAAGGCTTCGATCGGTGCCGCCACGCGGTGGCGCGAGGTCGCCATGGCGTAGGCCAGGGCGTTCTGCTGCGGGTCGACCACGGCGCGAACAAAGCCGTCGTTAAGCGCATGCCAGCGGTTTTCGTGGGTGTACTGATCGGTGGACTGCAGCTCTTTGGGCGTTTCGTATTCCTCGGGAATCAGGAACAGCTTCTCGTCACGCGCCTTCAGGCCCAGACCTGTACGGCTGGAGATCACCGACACCGGAATCGACAGCATCAACGACACCACGATCGGCGCCAGCCACCACAGGAAGCTTGGGTTCAACCACGCCACCAGCAGGGTCCAGGCGATGCCCAGCAGTGTTTGCGGACCATGGCGCTTGACCGCCTCGGACCACGGCGTGGAGTCGTCGTCACGTTGTGGCGAGTTCCAGGTCGCGGCCCAGCCCAAAAAGGCGGCGAGTACAAAGCGGGTGTGGAAGATCATGCGCACCGGTGCCAGCAGCATCGAGAACAGCATTTCGACGAACATCGACACCGTGACCTTGAACTTGCCACCAAAGCCGACAGCGCCCTTGGCCCAGATCAGGATCACGCTGAGCAGCTTGGGCAGGAACAACAGCACGACGGTGGTCGAGAACAGTGCGACGGCTTTTTCCGGGTGCCACTGTGGCCACAGCGGATACAGCTGGCGCGGCTCCAGGAAGTAGGTCGGCTCCATCAGTGTGTTGACCGCCAATAGCGCGGTCGACAGCACCAGGAAGAAGAACCACAACGGCGCCGACAGGTACGACATCACGCCGGTGAGGAACACCGCACGGTGCACCGGGTGCATGCCCTTGACCAGGAACAGGCGGAAGTTCATCAGGTTGCCGTGGCACCAGCGACGATCACGCTTGAGTTCGTCCAGCAGGTTGGGCGGCAGTTCTTCGTAGCTGCCCGGCAAGTCATAGGCAATCCACACGCCCCAGCCGGCGCGGCGCATCAAGGCCGCTTCGACGAAGTCATGAGACAGGATGGAACCTGCGAACGCGCCTTTACCGGGCAACGGCGCTAGGGCGCAGTGCTCGATGAACGGCTTCATGCGAATGATCGCGTTGTGGCCCCAATAGTGCGATTCGCCCAGTTGCCAGAAGTGCAGGCCGGCGGTGAACAGCGGCCCGTAGACCCGCGTAGCGAACTGCTGCAGACGCGCATACAGCGTGTCCATGCCCGACGCTCGTGGCGCGGTCTGGATGATGCCGGCGTCTGGCGTGGCTTCCATCAGGCGCACCAGGCTGGTCAGACACTCGCCGCTCATCACGCTGTCGGCATCGAGGACGACCATGTAGCGGTAGTCGCTGCCCCAACGGCGGCAGAAGTCATCGAGGTTGCCGCTTTTGCGTTTTACGCGACGGCGACGACGACGATAGAAGATCTTGCCGAAACCATTGGTCTCGCGGCACACGTCCAGCCAAGCTTGCTGCTCGGCCACGGCGATGTCGGTGTCGTTGGTGTCGCTGAGCACGAAGAAATCGAAGCGGTCCAGATCGCCAGTGGCGGCCACCGATTCAAACGTCGCGCGCAAGCCTGCGAACACACGCGGCACGTCTTCGTTGCAGATCGGCATGACCAGCGCAGTGCGGGCGCCCGCTTCGATGGGCTCGTTGCCGGCACTGGCGCCGGAGATACGATATTTATCGCGCCCGGTGATCAGTTCCAGAAAGCCCATCAATGCGGTCCAGAAACCGGCCGACACCCAACAGAACAGAATGCCGAACAGCAGCAGGATACTGGTCTGCAAGGCATACGGCAGCACTTGCATGGCAGTCTGCACAAAGGTCTGGCGGGTGATTTCGTCCAGCGAAACCAGCGACCAGCCCTGATACGGCAGAATGCCTTTCATGTACCAGCCGGCCACGATGGTCTGGCCCAGCATCAGCACCAGCAAAATGTAGCGACGGATCGAACCGACGGTGCGCCAGCGCGCCTTGGGCAAGTCGCGCGGCAGGTCGTCGACCGGCTTGGGCGGGTTGCTCTTGCCGGTCAGGCTGCGCCAGCCGCGTACCAGAATGTTGGTGCGCCAGGGCTCTGGCACCACGCGGGTACGGCGGATGGGCGGCGCGGTCTTCAGGCAGATGCGGCCGCTGGCATCAACGGCGAGCATTTCGGCTTCGCGCAATTCGTCAGCGGTGGCCAGGGTCAGGCGTGTACCCACCGAAGCCTGGGCGGCCTCGGTGGACAAAGCGCCCGACTGCGCCGACAAGCGCTGGTGCAGTTCGGAGAAGCTGGAGCAGCTGGCCAGTTCGGCCCGCTGCTCGTCGCTCATGGGCAAATGTGCCAGGTACTCGTTCAGAGACTCTGGCGCCGGTTGTGAATTACTCATCGCTAGGCAACTGATAGCTCCAGGTCTCGGTCAGGACTTGCAAGGTCTTGGCGGGCTCTGGAAGGGTGGGTGCAGCTTCGGTTGCAGGCGGCTGGGTCGCATTGGCATCTTTGCCAGCGTCGGCCTTGGCCACGTCCGGCTTGCCGGCTTCAGGCTTGGCAGCGTCGGCTTTGGCGGCATCGGCCGGAGCCTGAGCCACTGGCGCCTTGCCCGCTTCTGGCTTGGCAGCGTCAGTCTTGGCGGCTTCAGCCTTGGCAGCGTCAGTCTTGCCCGCTTCGGCCACTTTGACCGCGTCGGCCTTGGCCACGGCTTTCTCGTCTTTCACCGCGCCCGGAGTTGCAGGCTTGTTCGGCGCTTTCTTCTCGTCCGAGACCAGCAGCGCAGGTTCCTTGCCAGGTTCGGCCGGGATTTCACGCAGCAGGTAGGCACGCATTTCGATCGGGCGACTGGTGTCCTTGACCTTGATCCGCAGGTTCAGGCGATAGCCTTTGGTCACCGGGTTGTAACGCAGGGTGTTCTCGACCAGCTCGGTGTTCTCATCGGTGGTCACCTGGCTACGGATGGTCTTGTCTTCCGGCAGCGCCGACAGCACGGGACCGACGAAGTCGACCAGGAACGCCATGGTGCCGTCAGGCTGGCGAATCAGGTTGGCCTGACGCACATCGCCAATCGAACGCAGGGTCTGCTTGACCCAACCCAGATCAGGCGAGTGAATCGCGTTTTCGTCCATGGTCCAGTGGATGCGGTAGTTGAAATCCACCGGCTCGCCAGCGGCAGGCAGGGTTTCAGGCTTCCAGAAGGCCACGATGTTGTCGTTGGTTTCATCGGCAGTCGGAATCTCGACCAGCTCGACCACACCTTTACCCCAGTCGCCGCGCGGCTCGATCCAGGCGCTTGGGCGCTTGTCGTAACGGTCGTCGAGGTCTTCGTACTGGCTGAACTCGCGGCCGCGTTGCAGCAGGCCGAAACCACGCGGGTTTTCAACCGAGAAGCTGCTGACCGACAGGTGACGCGGGTTGTTCAGCGGACGCCACAGCCATTCACCATTGGCTGCCTGAATCGACAGGCCGCTGGAGTCGTGCAGTTCACGGCGGTAGTTCTGGACACGTGGCGGCTGGTGCGTGCCGAACAGGAACATGCTGGTCAGCGGCGCGACGCCGAGTTTGGTGACCTTGTCACGCAGGTACATGCGCGATTTCACATCGACGCGAGTATCGGAGCCCGGACGCAGGATGAACTGGTAGGCACCGGTGGCGCGTGGCGAATCAAGCAGTGCGTAGATGACCAGATGGCCGTCTTCGGCATTGGGTTTTTCGATCCAGAATTCCTTGAAGCGCGGGAATTCTTCACCGGAAGGCACGGCGGTGTCGATGGCCATGCCACGGGCCGACAAGCCGTAAACCTGCCCCTTGCCGACAACGCGGAAGTAACTCGCGCCCAGCATGGTCATGATTTCGTCTTGCTTGTCGTCCTTGTTGATCGGGTAAGTGACACGGAAGCCCGCATAGCCGAGTTTTTCAGTGGCCTTGGGGTCGAACTTCAGTTCACCGAAGTCGAAACGCGCAGGGTCGTACTTGATCTCGTCGACCGTGGTAGCGGTGACTTCGTTGATCTTGACCGGGGTGTCGAAATGCATGCCCTGGTGATAGAAAGACAGTTTGAACGGGGTCTTTTCGCCCGCCCATTCGGCCTTGTCTTCACGGAAACGGATTTTCTGGTAGTCCGCGAATTTCATCTCGCGGAATTCACCAGGCAGGTTGCTTCTGGGAGCCTCGAACTTCTGCCCGGCCAGGTCTTTTGCCCTTGCAGCCACATCATCAAGATTGAATGCCCACAACTGGCCCGAGCCAAAAAGGCAGACCAATGCAGTGCTAGCCATCAGCGCATTACGCAGCCGGGCGACAGGTGTCTTTGGAGCATCACAGGGACTAACAATCACGAGCAACCCTCGCCGAAAAACAGATTAAAGAACCAACGGCCAGCTATCCAGTGCCGGTTGGCGAGCATTGTTCGGACTCCGAAAGGGCTTAATGATTCCCCAACTCGATGCCGAACCGTCTGCGCACTTCCCTCCGGCAGGCCATCCGTAATGGCCATTTAGCGCGCGATTATCCTGTAGCGCGCGTGACAACGCATCACCTGTGACAAAGTTTTTATCGCCTTGGTACGTAATGACTACAGGGATGCTGGAACCAATGGCTTTATCAGGTATCGAGCAGGAAGGTCACCGGGCCGTCATTGACCAGATGCACTTGCATGTCCGCACCAAAACGGCCCGCAGCCACCTGCGGATGAGCGGCATGGGCCTGTTTCAGAAGATAGTCGAACATTTCCTTGCCGAGCGATGGCGGTGCCGCTTTTGAAAAGCTCGGGCGCATACCGCTACGGGTGTCGGCTGCCAGGGTGAATTGCGACACCAGCAACAAGCCACCCTCTACATCACGCAAAGACAGGTTCATCTTGCCGTCGGCATCGCTGAACACCCGGTAGTTAAGCAGCTTGTGCAGCAACTTATCGGCACTGGCTGGCGTGTCTTGAGGCTCGACGCCTACCAACACCAGCAATCCCTGGTCGATGGCACCGACCACTTCACCATCCACTTCGACACGCGCGCCACGCACGCGCTGCAACAAGCCTTTCATGCCACTTCCTTTTTCATGCCACTTCCTTTTTCATGCCGCTTCCTGGTTCACGCTTCTTCGGGCGACAGGTCGAGCAGGTTTTCGGCGATTTGTGCAGCGGCACGCACCAGCGCGTCGGCGATGCCGGTTTCGGCGGCCGAGTGGCCGGCGTCGCGGATGATCTGCAACTCGCTGCCCGGCCAGGCCTGATGCAGGTCCCAGGCGTTGTCCAGCGGGCAGATCACGTCATAGCGGCCATGCACGATGATGGCCGGCAGGTGCGCGATCTTGTGCATGTCACGCAGCAGCTGGTTGTCTTCCAGGAAGGCATTGTTGACGAAGTAATGGGTTTCGATGCAGGCAATCGACAAGGCGCGTTGCGGTTCGCAGAAGCGGTCGACCACTTGCGGGTTGGGACGCAGCGTTGCGGTGCGGCCTTCCCAGCCCGACCAGGCCTTGGCGGCATGCATCTGGGCGATCTGGTCGGGACCGGTCAGGCGCCGATGGTAGGCGGCCAGCAGGTTGTCGCGTTCCTCGACCGGGATCGGCGCCAGGAAATCCTGCCAGTAATCGGGGAACAGACGGCTTGCGCCGCACTGGTAGAACCATTGAATCTCTTGCGGACGGCACAAGAACACACCCCGCAGGATCAGCGCGTGTACTCGGTCGGGATGAGCCTGGGCGTAGGCCAGCGCCAGGGTCGAGCCCCACGAGCCGCCGAACAACACCCATTTGTCGATGCCCAGGTGCTCGCGGATGCGCTCCAAGTCTTCGATCAGGTGCCAGGTGGTGTTGTTTTCAAGGCTGGCATGCGGGGTCGAACGACCACAGCCACGCTGGTCGAAGGTCACGATACGGTACAGGTTGGGGTCGAAATAGCAGCGGCTTTGAGCATCGCAGCCCGCGCCCGGTCCGCCATGAATGAACACTACCGGCAAGCCGTCCGGCGAGCCGCTTTCGTCCACGTAGAGCACATGCGGAGCTTCTACGGCCAGATCGTGCCGGGCATAAGGTTTGATCTGCGGGTACAAAGTCTGCATAGGTGCTCCATGGTCCGTTTCGTGGGCGTGTTCGGCAAAGCCATTGCCGGCATCATAAACCCGAAATCATTAATCAGCATGCTGTGCATCAAGCATCAGACTGGAACGATAGATGCAAGCACGCTGCCAGGCCAGAAGCTGCGAACCTGCACGGCTGCATCGGGTCAGAGCGTGTTGCGTGTCATGACTCATTGCGATTTTTTCAGGAAATTACCGGCGACACGCCTACAGTCTAAAGATCCTCTTTCCATTCGCCTGACTACTTGAGGTCGTACCGATGTCTCAGGAACCCCTTGTTCGTGACGCTGAAGTGGCTGCATTTCGCGCCGCTGTCCTTGCCAAACTCACTTATGCGGTGGGCAAGGACCCTGACCATGCATTCGAGCATGACTGGTTCGAGGCCGTTGCCCTGGCCGCCCGCGACCACATGGTCGAACACTGGATGGACCATACCCGGCAGATTTATCGTGAGGTAAAGAAACGGGTCTACTACCTGTCACTGGAATTTCTGATCGGCCGGCTGCTGTATGACAGCCTGAGCAACCTGGGCCTGCTGGAAATCGCCCGCGAGGCCATGACCGAGCTGGGCGTGGACATCGAGCGCATTCGCCTGCTCGAACCCGACGCAGCGCTGGGCAACGGCGGCCTGGGCCGTCTGGCGGCGTGCTTCATGGAAAGCATGTCGACCCTGGGCATCGCCGCTCACGGTTATGGCATTCGCTATGAACACGGCCTGTTCCGTCAGGCTGTCGTCGACGGCTGGCAGCAGGAGCAGACCGAAAACTGGCTGGACTTCGGCAACCCGTGGGAATTCGAGCGGCCTGAAGTGGTGTACCCGATCGGCTTTGGCGGCTATGTCGAAACCGTGCAGAACGAGGCCGGCGAAACCAGCCAGATCTGGCGTCCGGGCGAAACCGTACGCGCCATCGCCTACGACACCCCGGTGGTCGGCTGGCGCGGTGCCAGCGTCAACACCCTGCGCCTGTGGCGCGCCCGGGCCGTTGGCGACCTGCATCTGGAACGCTTCAATGCCGGTGACCATTTTGGTGCAGTGGCCGAGGTCGTGCGCGCCGAGAGTATTTCTCGCGTGCTGTACCCCAACGACGCCACCGAGGCCGGCCAGGAACTGCGCCTGCGTCAGGAGTATTTCTTCGTCTCGGCGTCCCTTCAGGACCTGCTGCGTCGCCACCTGAACATGCACGCGACCCTGACCGACCTGGCCGAGCACGCGGCCATCCAGATGAACGACACGCACCCCTCGATCGCGGTGGCCGAGCTGATGCGCCTGCTGATCGACACCCATGGCATCGCCTGGGACCAGGCCTGGAAAATCACCGTCGGCACCCTGGCCTACACCAACCACACCTTGCTGCCCGAGGCGCTGGAAACCTGGTCGGTAGGCCTGATGGAACGCATGCTGCCGCGCCACATGCAGATCATCTACCTGATCAATGCCCAGCACATCGACACCTTGCGCGCCAAGGGCATCCACGATTTCGAGGTGCTGCGCGCCGTCTCCCTGATCGAGGAAGACAACGGCCGCCGCGTGCGCATGGGTAACCTGGCGTTCCTCGGCTCGCACAGCGTCAATGGCGTGTCGGCCCTGCACACGCAACTGATGCGCAAGACCGTGTTTGCCGAGTTGCACAAGCTGTACCCGGAGCGCATCAACAACAAAACCAACGGCATCACCTTCCGCCGCTGGCTGTTCCAGTCCAACCCCAAACTGACCAAGATGCTGGTCGAGAGCCTGGGCGAAGACATTCTGGACAACCATGAAACCCGCCTGATCGAGCTGGAGCCCTTTGCCGAGAAAAGCTCGTTCCGCAAACAGTTCGCCGACCAGCGCCTGCACAGCAAGCGTGCCCTGGCAGCGATCATTCAGGAACGTCTGGGCATCGTGGTCAACCCGGCGGCGATGTTCGATGTGCAGGTCAAGCGGATCCACGAGTACAAGCGCCAGTTGCTCAACCTGTTCCACACCGTGGCGCTGTACCAGGCGATTCGCGCCGAGCCCGGCACCGACTGGGTACCGCGGGTGAAGATCTTTGCCGGCAAGGCGGCGGCCAGCTATCACTCGGCCAAGCTGATCATCAAGCTGACCAACGACATCGCCCGCACCGTCAACAACGACCCGACCGTGCGCGGCCTGCTCAAGGTGGTGTTCCTGCCCAACTACAACGTCAGCCTGGCGGAAAGCATCATTCCGGCGGCCGACCTGTCCGAGCAGATTTCCACTGCCGGCCTTGAGGCCTCGGGCACCAGCAACATGAAGTTCGGCCTTAATGGCGCGCTGACCATCGGCACGCTGGACGGCGCCAACGTCGAAATGAGCGAGCAGATCGGGCTGGAGCACATGTTCATCTTCGGCATGAGCGCGCAACAGGTCGAAGCGCGCAAACGCGCCGGCGACTTCAGCGCCAATGCCGATGTGGCCGCCTCCGGGCGCCTGAACGATGTGCTGCAGGCGATTCGTGGCGGGGTGTTCTCGCCGGACGATCCGAACCGTTATGTGGGGCTGATCGACCAGTTGCTGGCCTATGACCGCTTCCTGGTGTGCGCCGACTTCGACTCGTACTGGGACGCCCAGGCCAAGGTCGAGGAAACCTGGCACGACTCCAAGAAATGGTGGCGCTCGGCCGTACTCAACACCGCACGCATGGGCTGGTTCTCGTCTGACCGGACCATCCGCGAATACGCCGGTGAAATCTGGAAAGCGCTGGATTAAGAGGCTGAAAATTCCATAACCCTCCCGCGCGACGATCTCCTCGTCGCGCGGTCCAACCCCCGTTACACTCCCCTCTCTAATTACCGCCTGCTCGAAAAGGATGTCGTCACGTGCCCTGGTTAGTTCTGTTACCTGCAGTGCTTCTGCTGGGTTATGCCGTGCTCAGTAATGACTTCACTGCAATCATTACCGCACTCGTCGGCTGGTTGACCTGGCAGGCGGTGCAATTGAGGACGCAGGCGCGCAAAGCCGAGCAACAGGCCGACCGATTAAGCGCCACGCAGCAGACGGTCGAGGCCTTGCAAAAGCGCCTGGCACAACTGGAGTCGGTCACTCAGAGCACTACCACCAAAAATCCCGCAACGTCTGCGCCGGCAACACCGGCCAAGGCACCCCCCAAGGTCACCTTCTACCAGCCCGCCACCGAGGCCGAACTGACCTGGACCCTGCCAGCCGCACCCTCTGCTGCCACACCGCCACCGGCTGCGAAACCCGCGCCGGCACCGACGCCACAGGCGGCGCCAGCACCTGCGCCAACGCCTGCGCAAAAGCCCTCGCCACCCGCACCGAACATCGTCGACCAGGCTGTCGCCTCGGCGCGCGACTGGCTGCTGGGCGGCAATACGGTGCTGCGCGTCGGCCTGGTGTTGCTGTTTCTCGGCCTGGCATTTTTGCTGCGCTATGCCACCGAAGGCATGGTCGTACCGATCGAAGCCCGCTACACCGGCGTAGCCGCAGCCGCCCTGGCGCTGTTGGGGCTGGGCTGGTGGCTGCGCGGGCGTAATCCGGGTTTTGCCCTGATGGTGCAAGGGGCCGGCATCGGCGTGCTGTACCTGACCGTGTTTGCTGCCATGAAACTGCACCCGTTGCTCGACCCGACGCTGGGCTTCGGCTTGCTGGTTGCCATCATGGCCTGCTCGGCCATTCTGGCCGTGACCCAGGACTCGCTGGCGCTGGCCTGCGCGGCAACGCTGGGCGGTTTTGCCGCGCCGCTGCTGGCCTCGACCGGGCAAGGCAGTCATGTCGCGTTGTTCAGTTATTTCGCCCTGCTCAATGCCGGTATTTTCGCCATCGCCTGGTTCAAGGCCTGGCGCCTGCTGAACCTGATCGGCTTTGTCGGCACCTTCGGCATCGGCTTCGCCTGGGGCCTGAAAAGCTACACCTCCGCACTGTTCTGGAGCACCGAACCCTTCCTGGTGCTGTTCTTCCTGATGTACCTGGCCATCGGCCTGTTGTTTGCCCGGCGCAAACTGCAGGAGGCCGACAGCGCGCCTGCCGACAACAGCCATGCAGCGCTGCTGCGCTGGACCGCCAGACAAGGCGATTACGTCGACGGCAGCCTGCTGTTCGGCACACCGCTGGTGGGTTTTGGCCTGCAATATGCGCTGGTCGAACACATGGAGTTTGGCGCGGCGTTCAGCGCCCTGGCCCTGGGCCTGCTGTACATGGGCATTGCCCGCCTGCTGGTCAGCCGGGTCAGTGAACGTGCCACGCTGCTGGTCGAGGCCTGCCTGGCACTGGGCGTGGTGTTTGCCTCGCTAGCGATTCCGCTGGGCCTGGATGCGCGCTGGACCACCAGCGCGTGGGCCATCGAAGGGGCGGCGATCTTCTGGCTCGGCCTGCGCCAGCAACGCCTCCTGGCGCGGGGCTTTGGCCTGTTTCTGCAAGCGGCCGCCGGGCTGGTGTTCCTTGAGACCCTGAACAGCGGCTATTCGCCCTGGCAGCTCGATGGCGACTTCTGGACGCCGATGATCCTGGCGCTGGCCGGGCTGGTCAGCGCCTGGTGCTGCCAGCGCTGGCCGGAATCGCTGCGCAACAACCCGCAACTGCTCGGCCACCTGCTGCTGGCCTGGAGTGGTTTCTGGTGGGCGCTGTCGCTGAGCCTGGCGGTGCTGCGCTTCGCGTCGCCTGACTGGCAACTGACCTGGCTGTTGCTCGCGGCGGCCCTCAGCGTGGCGCTGTGGAGTGTGCTTGCCCTGCGCCTGCGCTGGCCGGCAATGGCCTTGCTGTGCTGCACACTGATGCCGGCCAGCGCCCTGTTGCTGCTCGGCGCGCTGGACAGCGATTATCACCCCTTTGCCCATGGCGGCTGGCTGGCCTGGCTGCTGGTGGCCGCCGTACACCTGTTGAGCCTGCGCCGCCTGGCCCCGAGCCTGCCGGCGCACATTGTGGATGGCGTGCATGTACTGGGCTGCTGGGTGCTGCTCGGGGTACTGGCGACAGAGTTGCGCTTTGCCCTGCTGCACCTGGCCGAACAGCGCAATGCCTGGCGCTGGCTGGGCTGGGCACTGCTGCCGAGTCTGTATCTGTGGGCGATGGCGGCGCGGCGCGAATGGCCGTGGCCGGTGGCCACGCACCCGCGCGCGTATCGACTGTGGGCGGCGGCGCCCTTGGCGGCATTGATGCTGGCCTGGTTCTGGCTGGCCAACATCGTCAGCGACGGCAGCGCCGAACCGTTGCCGTATATACCCCTGCTCAACCCGCTGGAGCTCGGCCTGTTGCTGGCGCTGGGCGGCACCTTGCTGTGGTTGCAGCGTTATTTGCCGCAGCTTGGCGCCAGCCCGGTACAAGCCCGTCAGGCCGTGTGGCTGGTGGCCGGCGCCTCGCTGTTTGCCCTGCTGACCGCGATGGTCATGCGCAGCGTTCATCACTGGAGCGGCGTGGCGTGGAATACCGGCGCGCTGCTGGACTCGATGACGGTTCAGGCCAGCCTTTCCATCGCCTGGACCCTGATGGCCCTGGCGCTGATGGTCGGCGGGCATCTCAAGGCAAGGCGCGAGGTGTGGCTGGCGGGTGCGGCGCTGATCGGCGTGGTGGTGGTCAAACTGTTCTTCGTCGAACTGAGCGACCGGGGCTCCATGGCGCGGATTGTTTCGTTCATAGGTGTTGGCATATTGCTATTGGTAGTGGGATATTTCGCACCACTACCGCCGAAATCTTCTGTCATACAATTGGGCGAAGAGCCGGGCCCAGCCAAATCGTGAGGAATCGTTCTTGAGTCGTCCGCTGATCATGAAAATTGCCGTACTGGGCCTGGCCTGGACGGCGATGATTGCCCATGCCCAGGACAAACCGGCCGACTTCGCCAGCCAGACGCCGCTGACCCTCAGCGGCGAAGGCCCGTGGTACCGCCTCGAATTACCGCTGGCGGTGCAGCTCAACGCTCGCCAGCCGGACCTTGCCGACCTGCGGGTATTCAATGCTCAAGGCCAGGCCATGGCCTATGCCTTTGCCCGCGAGCCCGCGCAGGTCGAGGCCGAAGCCGAGCCGGTCGCGGTCAAGTGGTTCCCGCTGTACAGCGCCGCCGACAGTGATGAAAGCGCACCGGGCATTCGTATCCAGCGCTCCAGCAACGGCACGGTGATCGAGGTCCAGCCGCAAGTGGCCATCGAAGCCGGTGAAGAAGTGCTGCGCGGCTGGCTGCTCGATGCCAGCGCGGTCCAGGCGCCGCTGGAACAGCTGCTGATCGACTGGAGCACCGAGCGCGACGGCTTTCAGCAATTCACCATCGAGGCCAGCGACGATTTGCAGACCTGGCAGCCCTGGGGCGAAGGCCATGTGGCGCGCCTGTCGTTCGCCGATGAGGTTGTCGAGCAGCGCGAAGTCGGACTGCCGGGCCTGAACGCACGCTATTTGCGCCTGCTCTGGCACTCGCCGCAAGGTGCGCCGACCCTCACCGCCGCCCATGTATTCAGCGCCCGCCCGGACAGCCCGGCGCTGCCGTTGACCTGGTCGGGCCAGGTGGGCGGCAACGTCGAACAACCCGGCCAGTATGTCTGGCAACTGCCGGCCAGCCTGCCGTTGCAGCGCGTGGTCATCGACATCAATGAACCTAACAGTCTGGCGCCCGGCATCCTTTATGGCCGGCTCGATGCAACACAGCCCTGGCAGATGATCGGCAGCAGCCTGCTGTATCGCCTGCCGCAAAATGGCGAAGAAGTGGTGCAGGACCAGATTCAACTGGCCGGCCAGGTGGTGCGTCAGTTGAAGCTGGAAATCGACGAACGCGGCGGCGGCCTTGGCGAAAAAGCCCCTAAATTGCGCTTTGCCGTGCAGGCCACCCAGGTCGTTTTCCTGGCCAAGGACAAAGGCCCGTTCGTACTGGCCGTGGGCAACACGACCGCCAGGGCGGCCAACCTGCCGCTGAGCACGCTGATTCCCGACCTCAATCCACAGACCCTGGCCACCTTGAGCAAGGCCCAGCCCATGGCACCGCCGACCACCAACCTGGCGACGCCGCTGCCAATGAGCGAGCCACCTGTGGACTACAAGCGTCTGGGCCTGTGGGCAATACTGATTCTGGGCGCGGTACTGCTGGCCTGGATGGCCTGGAGTACCTTACGCGCCTCGCGCCCGCGATCGTGATACACGGCGCCATCATCCGGCCCTTTTGCAGCTACGCTGAGCCGGTGCCTGAACTCAAATGGGCCATGCCCAGTCTGACAAGGCAGTATTCACCGGCGACTCGCGCTAAACTGCGCGGGTTTTCCCCTCCCCCCTTTCGGAGCTATCCATGTCCCGCGTTACCCTGAGTCGCTATCTGATTGAGCAGACCCGCAGCAACAACACTCCTGCCGATCTGCGTTTCCTGATCGAAGTAGTGGCCCGTGCGTGCAAGGAAATCAGCCACGCGGTATCCAAAGGCGCCCTTGGCGGCGTGCTGGGCAGTGAAGGCACCGAGAACGTGCAGGGCGAAGTACAGAAGAAGCTCGACGTGATTTCCAACGAAATCCTGCTCGAAGCCAACGAATGGGGCGGTCACCTGGCCGGCATGGCGTCCGAAGAAATGGACAATGCCTACCAGATCCCGGGCAAATACCCTAAAGGCGCCTACCTGCTGGTATTCGACCCACTGGACGGTTCGTCGAACATCGACGTCAACGTGTCAGTCGGCACCATCTTCTCGGTTCTGCGTTGCCCGAACGAGTACCTGAGCCAGAACGAAAGCCTCAACGAAAAAGCCTTCCTGCAGCCAGGCACCGAGCAGGTGGCTGCCGGTTACGCGATCTACGGCCCGCAAACGATGCTGATCCTGACCCTGGGTGATGGCGTCAAAGGCTTCACTCTGGACCGTGAAATGGGCAGCTTCGTGCTGACCCACGAAAACATCAGCATTCCGGAGACCACCCAGGAATTTGCCATCAACATGTCCAACCAGCGTCACTGGGAAGCCCCGGTCAAGCGCTACGTGGACGAACTGCTGGCCGGTGAAGAAGGCCCGCTGAAGAAGAACTACAACATGCGCTGGATCGCCTCGATGGTTGCCGATGTACACCGCATCCTGACCCGTGGCGGCCTGTTCATGTACCCGCGCGATGCCCGCGAGCCATCCAAGCCGGGCAAACTGCGCCTGATGTACGAAGCCAACCCGATGTCGTTCCTGGTCGAGCAGGCGGGCGGTGCGTCGACCAACGGTCGCGAGCGCATTCTGGACCTGAAACCGCAAGGCCTGCACGAGCGCGTGGCCGTCTTCCTCGGCTCCAAAGAGGAAGTCGAGCGCGTCACCGGCTACCACAAGGACTGAATCATGAGCGCGCCCTGGGATCCGCTGCTGCTCTGGTGGTTCGGCCCGGCCGAATCGCCTGCCGAGGCGGCCAGGGCCAAGGGCGCGCTGTGGTTTGGCAAGCGTGAAGCCAATGACACCGAGGCGCGCGAGCGCTTCGGTGTGCTGGTGCAAAACGCATTGGCGGGCGGCCTGCAGGACTGTGCCACGCACCCTCAAGGCTGGCTTGGGCTGATTCTGCTGCTCGACCAGTTGCCGCGCATGATCCACCGCGACACCGCACAGGCTTATGCCGGAGATGCCCGTGCGCAAACGCTGCTGCGCGAAGGCCTGCACACCGGGCTGGACCTGCAACTGACACCCCTGCAACGCACATTCGTGTACCTGGTGCTGGAACACAGCGAAGACCTGGACGACCAGAATCGGGCCATCGCCTGTTTTGCCGGCCTCGTGCAGCTGCTGCCCGACAGCGAGCGCGCCTACTTCCGGCAAAGCCTGGATTACGCCGAACGCCACCAGCGCATCATTGCCCGTTTCGGGCGCTTTCCACATCGCAATGCCCTTCTGGGCCGCGCCTCTACGCCAGAAGAAACCGAGTTTCTCAAGACGCCTGGCTCAGGCTTCTAGACGGCAGAGCTGCTGTAGGAGAAATCCTTTTCTGCGGTGGGAACCAGATCGACTTTTACGCCTCCAAGCTCTCGGTACAGCCTCATCAGGCTGCGCCGCGTCATCCCTTCAGGAGCTTGACCCCATGTTTTTGCGTTACGTAGCGTTGCTGGCATCGCTTGTGCTGTTGGGCGCGTGCAACAAGATCAACCAGGAAAACTATTCGAAACTGTCGGCCGGCATGCCTAAAGGGCAGGTCGATGAATTACTCGGCAGCCCGACCGAATGCTCAGGCGCCCTTGGCATTTCAAGCTGTACGTGGGGCAACGAACAAACCTTCATCAGCGTGCAATACGCGGGCGACAAGGTGGTGATGTTCTCCGGGCAAGGCCTGAAATAAGCATGGCGATCCGACTGCTGAATTTTGCCCTTGTAGTGCTGGCAAGCTTTCTGGTCATCGGCTTCGCTCAGTCAGCCGAAAATCTCGACCCCAAGACCGCAGGCCAGATCGACCTGAAACGCTATCAGGGCACCTGGTACGAACTGGCGCGTCTGCCGCTGTACTTTCAGCGCGATTGCGCCCAGTCAGAAGCTCATTACGCGCTGAAGGACGACGGCAATGTCGCGGTGACCAACCGCTGCCGCACGCTGGACGGCGAGTGGCAAGAAGCCAAAGGTACCGCGTCCCCGCAAGTGCCGGGCAAGACCGACAAGCTGTGGGTGGTGTTCGACAACTGGTTCACCAGCCTGCTGCCCTGGGTCGCCAAGGGCGATTACTGGGTGCTGCACGTCGACGAGCACTACAAGACCGCACTGGTCGGCAACCCGAATCGCAAATATCTGTGGCTGCTGTCGCGCACCCCGACCGTGCCGGAATGGCTCAAGCAGGAAATGCTCAGCAACGCCCGCCAGCAAGGCTACGACACCAGCCGCCTGATCTGGCGTACGCCGGACTCGAAAATTGCCCGTTGATAACAATCCCGATCGGCTGAGGATTGACGCAGGCCTGTGGAAAACAACGCTGCTAGCGATAAATGGCAACTGCTTGTTATTGCCTTAAAACGGTCGTGCCTGTATCGCGGCCGTTGCCGTCGTGTCGCTTATTAGCCATGCGGCTGTTGCCGGACAGCGTGCATCGACAAGCGCATGGGCTTTCGCAAGGTCATCTGCAAGATTACGGACGAATATCGGCTCGTGGTGCGCTATCCGATTACGAAGCAACCGAATGGCCTTTAAATCGGCCGCTAACTGAAGTCGATGTGTCGGCACAGCTAGAGAAGATGCGAGGTTTGGCAGCACCGTAAACAAGTGAGGACTCCAGATCCGATTGTCATGCCGGCTGGTAAACATGCTTTCCCAGAATGCAAACTTGAGTTCTACGACAACCCTGTCAGTGGTTTGGGCTCGACTGCGTGTCAGGTTTAAATCCTGTCGTTGCGAATACCCTTTTCCCGGGTTTGGCAGACTCACCTCAAAGCCACGGATCCAGGGCCATCGCGGGCCGTGCACTATTTCAAGCGCTTCAGCTACAGCATTGCGAATAGCAATCTCGCAGAGATGAAGGGGGGCGAGCATTGCGCCGGCAACCCTGGCATTCCAGGCGTACAACGTAACTGCATCTCCAGCCTGGTAGCCCGCACGCTGCGCGGCCTGGGTATAGGTTTCAAACCGCGGGGTAGAAAGCAGGCGCCGAAGGACGGCCTCTGGCAGAGAGCTATTGATTGACGTCACGACTGCTTGTCCTTAGAGTGCCTTCACTAGCCGAGGGTAACGCGGGTGAAAACCTCCCCCCACGGACAGATGAAAAAGAGCTTCACTAAAACCCACCTTTCGGTGGGTTTTTTCGTTGCACGCCAATCGCCACTCTAGAGGCATTCCCCCCATAGGCGACTGCGCTTTCACTCACCTTGCCACTTACAACAACGCTTTCAACACCCGCCCGAACGCCTCGGCGCTCTGGCGTTCTTGTGCGTGGTGTCCTTCGCGGATCACCCATTGGCCGTTGACCATCACGTCGCGCACTTGCCGGTCGCCGCCTGCAAACAGCCAGCGGTTGAGAATCGCATCCTGCGTGGCACTGGCCACATAAGGGTCCTGGCCATCAAGCACCAGCCAGTCGGCACGCTGCCCGACCGCAAGGCGCCCGACCGGCTGGCCCAGCGCCTGCGCGCCACCGGCAAGGGCGGCGTCGTACAGCGTGCGGCCGACCATGGGCTGGTCGCTGCGGTACAAACGGTTACGGCGCTGGTCACGCAGGCGCTGGCCATATTCCAGCCAGCGCAGCTCCTCGACCACGCTCAGGGACACATGGCTGTCCGAGCCAATGCCCCAGCGTCCGCCCTGGCTCAGGTAATCCACGGCGGGAAAGATCCCGTCGCCCAGATTGGCCTCGGTGGTCAGGCACAAGCCGGCCACCGCGCCGCTTTGCGCCATCAACTGCACTTCATCGGGATTGGCGTGGGTGGCGTGTACCAGGCACCAGCGCTGGTCCACCGGCGCATGCTCGAACAGCCACTGCAAAGGCCGCCGGCCACTCCAGGCCAGACAGTCGTCGACTTCTTTCTGTTGCTCGGCGATGTGGATATGCACCGGGCTCTGGCGGTGGCCGGCCACCAGCACTTCGTCGATCTGCCAGGGCGTGACCGCGCGCAGCGAGTGAAAGCACAGGCCGAGCCGCTGCGCCGGCTGCTGCGCCAGAGCGGTGTGCAGGCGCGCCTGCAGGTCGAGATAACTGTCGGTGCTGTGGATAAAACGTCGCTGGCCGGAATTCGGCGCCTGGCCGCCAAAGCCTGAATGGCTGTAAAGCACCGGCAGCAGGGTCAGGCCGATACCGGCACTGCGCGCCGCCCGGCTGATGCACAAGGCAAGCTCGGCCGGGTCGGCATAATGCTGGCCATTGACGTCGTGGTGCACATAGTGAAATTCGGCCACCGAGGTGTAGCCGGCCTTGAGCATCTCGATGTACAGCTGGCGGGCGATGATTTCCAGTTGCTCGGGGCTGATCTGGCCAACCAGGCGGTACATGAGGTCGCGCCAGGTCCAGAAGCTGTCGTCCGGTCGCCCGGCCACCTCGGCCAGCCCCGCCATGGCCCGCTGGAAAGCATGCGAATGCAGATTGGGCATGCCTGGCAACACAGGACCCGCCAGGCGCTCGGCGCCCTCGGGCGCAGCATTGGCCTGAATCGAGGTCAATACGCCTTGCGCGTCGACTTCAAGCCGCACATCGCGGGCCCACCCTTCTGGCAGCAAAGCACACTCGGCAAAATAGGCAGCCATCGACTTAACACCTCATTGGGAAATCACTTGTATATACATATACAGGCGTTTGCTCAGCCGGTAAACTCCGGCGTACTTGCCGCGCCCCGGGTTAATGGTTAGCGTGGTGGCTGTTTCGATCCTCACACAAGGACTTTCACTTTGCCGACCCCGCCCGCCACCTCGCCGCTGACTGCCCATCTGAGCGAAAGTCCGGCGCCGCTGTACGCCCGGGTCAAGCAGATGATCATCCAGCAGATCCAGAGCGGAACCTGGCCGCCGCATCATCGCGTACCGTCGGAGAGTGAGCTGGTCACCGAGCTGGGCTTCAGCCGCATGACCATCAACCGCGCCCTGCGCGAGCTGACCGCCGATGGCCTGCTGGTGCGCATGCAGGGTGTCGGCACGTTTGTGGCCGAGCCCAAGACCCAGTCGGCACTGTTCGAGGTTCATAACATCGCCGATGAGATCGCCGCCCGTGGCCATCGCCACAGCTGCCGGGTGATCCTTTTGCAAGAAGAACCGGCCGGTTCCGAGCGCGCCGTGGCGCTGGACATGCGCGAGGGCCAGAAGGTCTTTCACTCGCTGATCGTGCATTACGAGAACGACATTGCCGTGCAGATCGAGGACCGCTTCGTCAACGCGCTGGTCGCCCCCGACTATCTGCAACAAGACTTCACCCGCCAGACGCCCTACGCCTACCTGTCCCAGGTCGCGCCGTTGACCGAAGGCGAGCACGTGGTCGAGGCGATTCTGGCCGATGCCGATGAATGCAAGCTGCTGCAAATCGAGGCCGGCGAGCCGTGCCTGTTGATTCGCCGTCGTACCTGGTCAGGACGCCAGCCGGTCACCGCCGCGCGGCTGATCCACCCGGGTTCCCGCCACCGCCTGGAAGGACGCTTCAGCAATTGACCAAGACGACCCTGCTCCGCGCCGCCGACTACCCACGCATGCCCTGGAAAAACGGCGGCGGCAGCACTGAAGAAATCACCCGCGACGCAGGCAACGCGCTCGACGGTTTTGGCTGGCGCGTGTCGATTGCCGATATCGAAGCCAGCGGCAGCTTCTCGGTGTTCGCAGGCTACCAGCGGATCATCACCGTGCTGCAAGGCAACGGCATGATCCTGACCGTCGACGGCAAGGACAGCAGGCCTCTTCAGGCTTCCGATCCGCTGGCCTTCAGCGGTGACAGCCAGGTCGATTGCAAATTGTTGCGTGGGCCGATCCGTGATTTCAATCTGATCTATAATCCGCGGCGCTTTGCCGCCCGCCTGCACTGGCTGGATGTGCGCCAGCCGCAACGCCTGTTCAGCTCGGCCAGCACACTGCTGCTGTTCAGCGCGGCCCAGCAACTGGCCAGCAGCGTCAACGATGGGCCCTGGGATGTTCTCGGCCATCATGACTGCCTGCGCATCGACAACGCCGGCAACCTGCTGGACATCGAGCTACAGGCGCCGGCCGCCAGCCGCTGCTGCCTGATCGAACTCACCGCCCTGGGCGAGCATTGACGCTCGCGCTGTACCGCTTTTCAGGAAACCCATGAGCCAGTTCCCCCGCCAAGAATCCCCTCGCGCCATTGCCCTGCTGACCAGTTTTCTGCACTCCGAGGCCGCTGGCGGCATCATTCTGATGCTGGCTGCGCTGGCGGCCCTGATCGTCGCCAACAGCCCGCTGGCCGACAGTTACTTTGCCGCCCTGCACACGGTCTGGCTGGGGTTGTCGCTGGAGCTTTGGATCAACGACGGGCTGATGGCGATCTTCTTTCTGATGGTCGGCCTGGAGATCAAGCGCGAAGTACTGGCCGGCGGCCTGGCCACCTGGGAGCAACGCGCCCTGCCCGGCTTTGCTGCGCTGGGCGGCATGCTGGTGCCGGCGCTGATCTATCTGGCGGTCAACTGGGGCAACGCGCAGACCCTGAGCGGCTGGGCGATTCCGGCGGCCACCGACATCGCCTTTGCCCTGGGCGTGCTGTCGCTGCTCGGTAAACGGGTGCCGACCTCGCTGAAAGTCTTCCTCGCCGCCCTGGCAATCCTCGATGACCTGGGCGCGGTGACCATCATCGCGCTGTTCTACAGCAGCGGCCTGAACATCCCGATGCTGCTGGCCGCCTTCGCCACTCTGGCGGTGCTGATCGTCATGAACCGCCTGAAGGTCAATCGCCTGCTGCCTTACCTGCTGCTCGGCGCGCTGCTGTGGGTGCTGGTGCTCAAGTCCGGCGTACACGCGACACTGGCCGGCGTCGCGCTGGCGCTGTGCATTCCGCTCAACAGCGAGAAAGACGAAGCGCGCTCGCCGCTGTTGTTCCTTGAAGAAAAACTGCACGGCTGGGTGGCGTTTGCCGTCGTGCCGATCTTCGGCTTTGCCAATGCCGGCGTATCGCTGGCCGGCATTTCCGCCGAAAACCTCATCGACCCGGTGCCGCTGGGCGTGGCGCTGGGGCTGTTCGTCGGCAAGCAGATCGGCGTGTTTCTCGCAGCCTGGCTGGCGATTCGTGCAGGCCTTGCGGTGTTGCCGCAAGCCAGCAACTGGCTGCAACTGTATGGCGTGGCGATCCTGTGCGGCATCGGTTTCACCATGAGCCTGTTCATCGGCAACCTGGCTTTCCCCGGCGCGCCGCACCTGATCGACGAGGTCAAGGTCGGCGTATTGATGGGCTCGTTCCTGGCCGCCATCGTCGGCATGCTGGTGCTGCGCAGCGCGCATAAGCCGGGCTGAAAATACGGGCTGAAAAAATATTTTCAATCAGCTGCATCCAGATCGTTGTCCCGCGTGTAGTACCTCACAGCAGCCCATGAGTTGCTGAGCGCGGTCCAACTTTCTGGAGAAATGTGCATGAACGCAAAACGCTTGCTCTGCCTGGCTACAACCACCCTGACATTCGCCTGCCTGACCCCGGCGGCCTTTGCCCAGGCCGATCTGCCCGAAAGCGTGCGGGTGCCGGCGGGCCACAAGGTCACTCTGGAAACCACGGGCGTGGGTGAAATCACCTACGAATGCAAGGTCAACGCCGCCAACGCCAATAAGCTGGAATGGACCTTCGTCGGCCCCAAAGCCGTACTCAATGACCGCAGCGGCAAGGCCGTCGGCAGCTACTACGGCCCGCCCGCCACTTGGGAAAGCAAGGACGGCTCGAAGCTGACCGGCACCCAGCTCGCCGTGGCACCGTCCAGCGCTGGCAACCTGCCTTATCAACTGGTCAAGGCCAACCCGGCCGAAGGCAAGGGCGTACTGACCGGCGTGACCCACATCCAGCGCACGGCCCTCAAAGGCGGCGTGGCCCCGAGCAGCGCCTGCGGCGAGAGCAACAAGGGCGCCAAGGAAGTGGTCAAGTACCAGGCCGACTACATTTTCTGGTCCAGCAACTGATTGTGTTTCACGACGATGATGCCGCGCTGCCAGTAGGCTATGCTGCTGCGCGGCAGCCTCGATCGAGGTCGCAGTAATCCATTGACGGCGGATTGACTTGACCTCATTCGAATCGCAGTTCGACTACGAAGCCACACTCCAGGCCTGCGCGCGCGGCGAGCGCCAGGCCCTGCAGCGTCTTTATCATCAGGAAAGCGCCCGGCTACTGGGCGTTGTCCTGCGCATCGTGCGTGATCGGGCACGGGCAGAAGACATCGTGCATGACGCCTTTATCAAGGTCTGGACCCAGGCCCACAGCTTCGACGCGCAACGCGGCTCGGCGCGGGGCTGGATCTTTACCATTACGCGCCATCTGGCCCTCAACCAGGTGCGCAACAGCGCTCGCGAAGTGCCGGCCGAAGACGATGAACCCTCGGCTGCTGCAACGCTGGAAGGCTGGCAGGGCGCAAGCGATGCCTTCGACTGGCAGGTCAATCCCGGGCGTTTGCAGCATTGCCTGGACCAACTGGAGCCGGTACGCCGTCACTGCGTGTGCCAGGCCTATGTCGACGGTTACACGCATCAACAGATCGCGCAGAAGGTTGGCGCGCCACTGGGCACGGTCAAAGCCTGGATCAAACGCAGCCTGGCTGCCTTGCGGGAGTGCATGGGTTGAATACAACACCCGACCGCGAACTCGATGAACTGGCGGGCGAATATGTGCTGGGCACCTTATCGGCGGCCGAACGCGCCGAGGTCGAGCGGCGCCTGCCGCTTGAGCCGGCGTTGCAGGCGGCAGTCGATGCCTGGGAAGCACGGTTGCTGCCGCTGACCGATCTGGCCGAACCGGTGCAACCCTCGGCCAGCCTGTGGACACGCATCGAGCGCAGCCTGCCGGATTCGGTGCGACCGATCTCCAGCGCACGGCGCTGGCGCGACAGCCTGGGCTTGTGGCGCGGGCTGGCGGGCGCAGGCCTGGCAGCCTCGCTGGTGCTGGGCACGATGCTGTTGATTCGTCCGCCGGTCGATCAGCCGTCGTATCTAGTGGTGCTGGTAGCGCCACAAGACAAGGCGCCGGGCTGGGTCATCCAGACCCGCGACACGCAACAGATTCAACTGATTCCGCTGGGCGTTACCGAAGTGCCGAGCGACAAGGCGCTGGAGTTCTGGACCAAGGGCGACGATTGGCAAGGCCCGGTCTCGCTGGGCCTGGTCAAACCAGGCCAGACCTTGCGCGTGCCACTGGACCAACTGCCCGCCTTGCAGCCTAACCAGCTGTTCGAGCTGACCCTGGAAAACCCGACCGGCTCACCGACCGGTAAACCGACCGGACCGATCCAGTTCATTGGCCGGGCCGTGAAGGTGATTTAAGCCGGTTTCTTGCAGAACAGAAGGTGCGCCGCTCCACACATCACGCGCACCATTCTGTTACTCAACGCCCCAATTCGATGCGCGCCCTCTCGATCACCGCGTTATCGCCTCTCGCTTGTCTGCCCTTCTCTTTCGCCGATCCCCTTTGAATACGGGGCTTTGCCGCAAACCCTCGTGGTCTGATTTACAACTGGCCCTTCAATTGCATATGCTTGTATGTACAAGTAGAGACGTGTTCAACTGAGTGCACAGGTTACGCCTGTTACCGCCAGTCTGAACCTGACTACTCTCCCACTGCTTCCCGCCCCGTCGCGGGCTGGTTTGGATCGACCGCCGAGGATTTTCTTGTGACCCAGAACAATCAGGACCGCACGCAAGACTGGACCCGCCACCGTGACGTTGAAGTGCGCGCTGCCCGTGGTACGCAACTGACCGCCAAGAGCTGGCTGACCGAAGCCCCGCTGCGCATGCTGATGAACAACCTTGACCCGGAAGTGGCCGAGAACCCCAACGAACTGGTGGTCTACGGCGGCATCGGCCGTGCGGCGCGCAACTGGGAGTGCTACGACAAGATCGTCGAAAGCCTGACCCATCTTGAAGACGACGAAACCCTGCTGGTGCAGTCCGGCAAGCCGGTCGGCGTGTTCAAGACCCACAGCAATGCGCCACGGGTGCTGATCGCCAACTCCAACCTGGTGCCGCACTGGGCCAACTGGGAACACTTCAACGAGCTGGATGCCAAGGGCCTGGCCATGTACGGCCAGATGACCGCCGGCAGCTGGATCTACATCGGCAGCCAGGGCATCGTTCAGGGCACCTATGAAACCTTCGTCGAAGCCGGGCGCCAGCATTACGGCGGCAGCCTCAAGGGCCGCTGGGTATTGACTGCAGGCCTGGGCGGCATGGGCGGCGCGCAACCGCTGGCCGCGACCCTGGCCGGCGCCTGCTCGCTGAACATCGAGTGCCAGCAGAGCCGCATCGATTTTCGCCTCAAGACCCGCTATGTCGACGAACAGGCCGACAACCTCGACGACGCCCTGGCGCGCCTGGCCCGCTACACCGCCGAAGGCAAGGCGATCTCGATTGCCCTGCACGGCAACGCCGCCGAACTGCTGCCCGAAATGGTCCGCCGTGGCGTGCGCCCGGACATGGTCACCGACCAGACCAGCGCCCACGACCCGCTCAATGGCTACCTGCCCAAAGGCTGGAGCTGGGACGAGTACCGCGCCCGCGCCCTCAGCGAACCTGCTGCCGTGGTCAAGGCCGCCAAGCAGTCGATGGCCGAACACGTCGAGGCCATGCTGGCCTTCCAGAAGGCCGGCGTACCGACCTTCGACTACGGCAACAACATTCGCCAGATGGCCAAGGAAGAGGGCGTGAGCAACGCCTTTGATTTCCCAGGCTTCGTGCCGGCCTATATCCGCCCGCTGTTCTGCCGTGGCATCGGCCCGTTCCGCTGGGCGGCGCTGTCGGGCGATGCGCAGGACATCTACAAGACCGACGCCAAGGTCAAGGAACTGATCCCCGACGACGCGCACCTGCACAACTGGCTCGACATGGCCCGCGAGCGCATCAGCTTCCAGGGCTTGCCGGCGCGCATCTGCTGGGTCGGCCTGGGCCAGCGCGCCAAGCTGGGTCTGGCGTTCAACGAAATGGTACGCAGCGGCGAGCTGTCGGCACCGGTGGTCATTGGCCGCGACCATCTGGACTCCGGCTCGGTGTCCAGCCCCAACCGCGAAACCGAAGCCATGCGCGACGGCTCCGATGCCGTCTCCGACTGGCCGCTGCTCAACGCCCTGCTCAACACCGCCAGCGGCGCGACCTGGGTGTCGCTGCACCACGGCGGCGGCGTGGGCATGGGCTTCTCGCAGCATTCGGGCATGGTCATTGTCTGCGACGGCACCGACGAGGCCGCTGCGCGCATTGCCCGCGTATTGCATAACGACCCGGCCACCGGCGTCATGCGCCATGCCGATGCCGGTTACCAGATTGCTATCGATTGCGCCAAAGAGCAGGGCTTGAACCTGCCGATGATCTGAAGGTTGCACCGGCGCCCGGGAAGGGCGCCACAGGTCCGCAGGCCGGATGCCTGTTTGCACTGCCGTCATCCTTTTTGAGGCTTAGGAGCATCGACAATGAAGATCAAGAAAAACCTGCTGCGCACGCTGGTTGTCACAGGTTTGTTCGCCAGCGCAGGCGCGAGCCAGGCGGCAGGCTGGTGTGAATCGGGGAAGCCGGTGAAGTTCGCCGGCCTGAACTGGGAAAGCGGCATGCTGCTGACCGAAATCATGCAGGTGGTGCTGGACAAGGGTTACGACTGCAAGGTCGATACCCTGCCCGGTAACTCGATTGCCATGGAAAACGCGCTGGGCACCAACGATATCCAGGTGTTCGCCGAGGAATGGGTCGGGCGCAGCGAGGTCTGGAACAAGGCCGCCGCTGCCGGCAAGGTCGTGGGCATCGGCGCCCCGGTGGTCGGCGCGGTCGAGGGCTGGTATGTGCCGCGCTATGTGATCGAAGGCGATGCCAAGCGCAAGCTGCCAGCCAAAGCACCCGATCTCAAGGCGGTCAGCGACCTGCCACGTTACGCCAGTGTGTTCAAGGATCAGGAAGAGCCGGGCAAGGGCCGTTTCTACAATTGCCCGGCCGGCTGGACCTGCGAGCTGGACAACAGCGAAATGCTCAAGAGCTACGGCCTGGAAAGCAGCTACACCAACTTCCGTCCCGGCACGGGCCCTGCGCTGGATGCCGCGATCCTGTCCAGCTACAAGCGCGGCGAGCCGATCCTGACCTATTACTGGTCACCGACGCCGCTGATGGGCCAGGTTGACCTGGTGCGCCTGGAAGAGAAAGCCGGGGTGAACAAGACCATCGAGATCAAGGTCGGCGTGTCCAAAGCGTTCAATGAACAGGCGCCGGAGCTGATCGCGGTGCTCGAGAAGGTCAACCTGCCGATCGACCTGCTCAACGAGAACCTGGGCCGCATGGCCAAGGAACGGATCGAAGCGCCTAAACTGGCGAAGATCTTTCTCAAGGAACATCCGCAAATCTGGCACTCATGGGTCAGCGAAGACGCCGCGAAAAAGATCGACGCAGCGCTGTAATCCAAGGCCTGCCCGGCCATTGCGCCGGGCCGGCTGGCCACTCCCACGTTGAGAGCCGCTTATGTTCCCCGAAAGCTTTACGTTCTCCATCGCCGACTGGGTCAATGCCGGGGTCGATTCTCTGGTGACCGAGTACGGCGATGTGTTCAGGCACATTTCCGACACCCTGCTCTGGGCCATCGTCAACCTCGAAAGCCTGCTGCGCATGGCGCCCTGGTGGCTGATGCTGCTGATTGTCGGCGCGATTACCTGGCATGCCACGCGTAAGGTCTTCACCACCGCCGTGATCGTCGGCCTGCTGTTTCTGGTCGGCGCCGTGGGGCTTTGGGACAAGCTGATGCAGACCCTGGCGCTGATGCTGGTGTCGACGTTGATCGCGGTGCTGATCGGCATTCCGCTGGGCATCCTGTCGGCGCGCAGCAACCGCTTGCGCTCGGTGCTGATGCCGCTGCTGGACATCATGCAGACCATGCCCAGCTTCGTGTACCTGATCCCGGTGCTGATGCTGTTCGGCCTGGGCAAGGTGCCGGCGATTTTCGCCACGGTGATCTACGCCGCCCCGCCGCTGATCCGCCTGACCGACCTGGGTATCCGCCAGGTAGACGGCGAAGTCATGGAAGCGATCAACGCCTTTGGTGCCAATCGCTGGCAGCAACTGTTCGGCGTGCAATTGCCCCTGGCCCTGCCAAGCATCATGGCCGGCATCAACCAGACCACCATGATGGCCCTGTCGATGGTGGTGATCGCCTCGATGATCGGTGCCCGCGGCCTGGGCGAAGATGTGCTGGTCGGTATCCAGACCCTCAACGTGGGTCGCGGGCTGGAAGCGGGTCTGGCGATTGTCATTCTCGCGGTCGTCATCGACCGCATCACTCAGGCCTATGGCCGGCCACGGCATGAGGCACACAAATGATCAGCGAGCCTGCCAGCAAGATCGTCATCAACAACGTCTTCAAGATTTTCGGCAACCGTCCCGACGCCGCCCTGGCCATGATTCGTCAGGGCCGCAGCAAGGATCAGGTTCTGGCCGACACCGGCTGCGTGGTCGGGGTCAACGACCTGTCGCTGAGCATCGCCAGCGGCGAAATCTTCGTCATCATGGGCTTGTCCGGCTCCGGCAAATCGACGCTGGTGCGCCATTTCAACCGGCTGATCGATCCTACCAGTGGCGAGATTCTGGTCGATGGCGAAGACATCCTGCGCTACGACACAGAAGCCCTGCGCGAGTTTCGGCGGCGCAAGATCAGCATGGTGTTCCAGAGTTTCGGCCTGCTGCCGCACAAGACCGTACTCGACAACGTCGCCTACGGCCTGAAAGTGCGCGGCGAAGACAAGGCGTTCAGCAAGGAGCGCGCCCTGCACTGGATCACCACCGTCGGGCTCAAGGGTTATGAGGGCAAATACCCGCACCAGCTGTCAGGCGGCATGCGCCAGCGGGTCGGCCTGGCCCGGGCACTGGCGGCCGATACCGACATCATCCTGATGGACGAGGCGTTCAGCGCCCTCGACCCGCTCATCCGTACCGAGATGCAGGACCAGTTGCTCGAACTGCAATCGACCCTGCACAAGACCATCGTGTTCATCACGCATGACCTCGATGAAGCGGTGCGCATCGGTAACCGCATTGCGATCCTCAAGGATGGCCGGCTGATCCAGGTCGGCACTCCCAAAGAAATCCTCCACTCGCCTGCTGACGATTATGTCGATCGTTTCGTGCAGCGGCGCGTGGCAACCCTGTAAGGACAACGGTCGATGCCGCGAGCACAACAGATTCTCATCGGTGAGGCGCAGGTTACCTGGCAGGACGTGGTGGCCGTTGCCCGCGACGGTGCGCCATTGGCACTGTCGACCGCCGCCTGGGCGCGCATCGACAATGCCCAGGCCATCGTGCAACGCATCGTCGCCAGCGGCGAACGCGCCTATGGCGTCAACACCGGCCTGGGCGCGCTGTGCAATGTGTCGCTGCAAGACGCCCAGCTCAGCCAGCTGTCGCGCAATACCCTGCTCAGCCATGCCTGCGGCGTCGGCCCGGCGCTGGCCGACGAGCAGACCCGGGCGATCATCTGTGCCGCGATCATCAATTACAGCCAGGGCCACTCCGGTGTGCATCGCCAGGTGGTCGAAGGCCTGCTGGCCCTGCTCAACCATGGCATCACCCCGCACGTGCCGTCCCAGGGCTCTGTGGGTTATCTGACCCATATGGCCCATGTCGGCATTGCCCTGCTGGGTGTCGGCCAGGTCAGCCATCGCGGGCAGATCGTCGCCGCCAGCCAGGCGCTTGAAGCCGAAGGCCTGACGCCGGTGGAGCTGGGTGCCAAGGACGGGCTGTGCCTGGTCAACGGCACGCCGTGCATGACCGGCCTTGCCTGCCTGGCGATTGCCGATGCCGAACAGCTGGCGCAGTGGGCCGATGTGATCGGTGCCATGACCTTCGAAGCCTTGCGCGGCCAGCTCGATGCCTTCGACGACAGTATTCTCAGCCTCAAGCCACATCCCGGCATGCAGCAGGTGGGTCGCAACCTGCGCGCCTTGCTGGCCGGCAGTGAAGTGCTGGCGACCAGCCAGGGCATTCGCACACAGGATGCCTTGAGCATCCGCTCGATTCCGCAGGTGCATGGCGCCAGCCGCGATCAACTGGCCCATGCCATTGTGCAGATCGAGACCGAACTCAACTCGGCCACCGACAACCCGCTGCTGCTGGGCACCCCGCAGGCTTACCGGGTGGTGTCCCAGGCCAACCCCCACGGGCAATCGGTGGCCATGGCCGCCGACCTGCTGAGCATCGCCGTCGCAGAATTGGGCTCGATTGCCGAGCGCCGCCTGGACCGGCTGATCAATCCGTTGGTCAGCGGCCTGCCGGCCTTTCTGGTCAGCGCGCCGGGCGTCAATTCGGGGATGATGATCGTGCAGTACGTCGCCGCCTCGTTGTGCGCCGAAAACCGCCAGCTGGCACAACCGGCGGTTGTGGATAACTACGTCACCTCCGGCCTGCAGGAAGATCACCTGAGCCTGGGCACCAGCGCTGCCCTGAAACTGCACAAGGTGCTGGCCAACGCGACCCAGATTCTGGCCATCGAGTACCTGCTCGCCGCCCAGGCCTTCGAATTTCTCCAGGCGCAAGGCTTCGGCGCAGGCACCGGCCTGGCCTGGCGCCTGCTGCGTGAGCGGGTCGAGCCTTATGCTCAAGACCGCTGGCTGGCCCCGGATATCGCCAGCAGCGCCGCCCTGCTCAGGCAGCCCGCTGCGCTGCAACGCATTTACCAACACTGCCAATCGACACCCGATCAGGTGCCACAAGCACTGGGTCAAACAGGAGTAACCGCATCGTGAACACCCCCACTGCCCACACCCTGGAGCTGATTCCCGGCCAACTCTCGCTGGTGCAACTGCGCAACCTCCTCAGTCAGCCAGTGAAGCTGACCCTGGACCGCAGCGCCGACCAGCAGATCGAGCAAAGCGTGGCCTGCGTCGAGAAGATTCTTGCCGAAAACCGTACCGCCTACGGCATCAACACCGGTTTCGGCCTGCTGGCCTCGACGCGCATTGCCAGCGAAGACCTCGAGAACCTGCAACGCTCGCTGGTGCTGTCGCATGCCGCCGGCGTCGGCCAGCCGCTGGACGATGCGCTGGTGCGCCTGATCATGGTGCTCAAGGTCAACAGCCTGGCGCGGGGTTTCTCCGGTATCCGCAGGCTGGTGATCGACGCGCTGGTCGCGCTGATCAACGCCGAGGTCTACCCGCACATTCCGCTCAAGGGTTCGGTGGGCGCCTCCGGCGACCTGGCGCCCCTGGCGCATATGTCGCTGGTGCTGCTCGGCGAAGGCAAAGCGCGGCATAAAGGCCAGTGGCTCGAAGCCCGTGAGGCGCTGGCGGTGGCCGGCCTGCAACCGCTGACGCTGGCGGCCAAGGAAGGTCTGGCACTGCTTAACGGCACCCAGGTGTCGACCGCCTTTGCCTTGCGCGGCCTGTTCGAGGCCGAAGATCTGTTCGCCGGCGCCATGGTCTGTGGCTCGCTGACCGTCGAGGCGGTGCTGGGCTCGCGCTCGCCGTTCGATGCCCGCATTCACGCCGCCCGTGGCCAGCGCGGGCAGATCGATGTGGCTGCCGGCTACCGCGACCTGCTTGGCCCGCGCAGCGAAGTGTCCGAGTCGCACCGCAACTGCGACAAGGTCCAGGACCCTTACTCGCTGCGCTGCCAGCCCCAGGTCATGGGCGCCTGCCTGACCCAGATGCGCCAGGCCGCCGAGGTGCTGCAGATCGAAGCCAACGCGGTGTCCGACAACCCGCTGGTGTTCGCCGCCGAAAACGAAGTGATCTCTGGCGGTAACTTCCACGCAGAACCGGTTGCCATGGCCGCCGACAACCTGGCGCTGGCGATTGCCGAGATCGGCTCGCTGAGCGAGCGGCGTATTTCGTTGATGATGGACAAGCACATGTCGCAGTTGCCGCCGTTTCTGGTGGCCAATGGCGGGGTCAACTCGGGCTTCATGATTGCCCAGGTCACCGCCGCCGCGCTGGCCAGTGAAAACAAGGCACTGTCCCACCCGCACAGCGTCGACAGCCTGCCGACCTCGGCCAACCAGGAAGACCATGTGTCGATGGCACCGGCGGCCGGCAAGCGGCTGTGGGAAATGGCGGAAAACGTTCGCGGCATTCTTGCCGTAGAATGGCTGGCTGCGTGCCAGGGTCTGGACTTGCGCAACGGGCTGAAAACCTCGCCCGTGCTGGAGCAAGCCCGCGCCACCCTGCGCAGCAAGGTGCCGTCCTATGAAAAGGACCGCTTTTTCGCACCGGACATCGAAGCTGCAATCGCGCTGTTGTCCTCGACATGCCTGAACCCGTTGGTTCCTGCCCATCTGCTGCCGAGCCTGTGACGCTTAAACCCGTCTGACAGAGCCCGTCATGGCCAATGGTTGCAGGAAGGTGTTTCTCGCAGCCATTTGCCATACCAGTAATGAATGGACCTGAAATGACGTCACAAGATGGTTTGAAACGCGGGTTATCCGCCCGCCACATCCGCTTCATGGCCCTGGGCTCGGCCATCGGCACAGGCCTGTTCTACGGCTCGGCCGCCGCCATCCAGCAGGCCGGCCCCGCCGTACTGCTGGCTTATCTGATCGGCGGCGCTGCGGTGTTCATGGTCATGCGCGCCCTGGGTGAGATGGCCGTGCACGACCCGGTCTCGGGCTCGTTCAGCCATTACGCCAGCCGTTATCTGGGGCCGCTGTCGGGCTTTGTGCTGGGCTGGACCTATGCCTTCGAGATGATCATCGTCTGCCTGGCCGACATCACCGCCTTCGGCATGTACATGGGCTTCTGGTTTCCCGAGGTGCCGCGCTGGATCTGGGTGCTGAGCATCGTGTTCTTCATCGCAGCCCTGAACCTGTGCAACGTCAAGGTCTTCGGTGAGGCCGAATTCTGGCTGTCGCTGCTCAAGGTCAGCGCGATCATCGCGATGATTCTCGGCGGTGCCGGGATCATGCTGTTCGGCCTGGGCAGCGTCAGCAGCGACACGCCGATCGGCATCAGCAACCTGTGGGCGCATGGCGGCTTCATGCCCAATGGTATCGGCGGGCTGATTGCCTCGCTGGCTGTGGTGATGTTCGCCTTTGGCGGCATCGAAATCATCGGCATCACCGCCGGCGAAGCCAAGGACCCGAAACGCAGCCTGCCGGCGGCGATCAACGCCGTGCCGCTGCGCATCCTGCTGTTCTATGTGCTGACCCTGTTCGTGGTGATGTGCCTGTTCCCGTGGACCCAGATCGGTACCCAGGGCAGCCCGTTCGTACAGATTTTCAGCAATCTTGGCCTGTCGCAGGCCGCGACCGTGCTCAATATCGTGGTGATCTCGGCCGCCGTGTCGGCCATCAACAGCGATGTCTTCGGCGCCGGACGCATCATGTACGGCATGGCCAAGGACGGTCAGGCACCGGCCGGTTTCGCTCGTCTGTCGAGCCAGGGCGTGCCGTGGATGACCGCCGTGGTCATGGGCGTGACCCTGCTGGCGGGCGTGGTGCTCAACTACCTGATCCCGGACAACCTGTTCCTGTTGATCGCCTCGGTGGCGACCTTCGCCACGGTGTGGGTGTGGCTGATGATCCTGATCACGCAAGTGGCCATGCGCCGCTCGATGAGCGCAGACGAGGTCAGCACGCTGCAATTCCCGGTGCCGTTCTGGCCGTGGGGCCCGGCGCTGGCCATCGTCTTCATGGTGTTTATCTTCGGCGTGCTGGGCTGGTTCCCGGCCAGCCGCACCGCCTTGCTGGTCGGCGCCGCCTGGGTGGCGCTGCTGGTGATTGCCTACTACATCTGGGTCAGGCCCAAGGCCCTGACCCGGCCAAAATAACGTCCAAAACAACGTTGGAGACCCAATGAAAACGCTCTGGCACAACTGTCACATCGCAACCATGGCACACGGCACGTACTCGATCATCGAAGAGGCCGCCATCGTGACCTGTGAAGAGCGGATTCACTGGGTCGGTCCCAGGGCTGACCTAAGTGAGAGCGGCATCGAACACACGGTGGACCTAGGCGGCGCCTGGGTCACGCCGGGGCTGATCGACTGCCATACCCACATCGTCTTCGGCGGCAATCGCAGCGGCGAATTCGAGCAGCGCCTGCAAGGCGTCAGCTATGCCGAGATTGCCGCGGCCGGCGGCGGCATCGCCAGCACCGTGCGCGCCACCCGCGCCGCCAGCAGCGAGACGCTGTACACCAGCGCCGAGCGGCGACTGCGGCATTTGCTCAAGGAAGGCGTGACCACGGTCGAAATGAAGTCCGGCTACGGCCTGGACCTGGACAGCGAGCGCAAGCTGCTGCGGGTCATTCGCCAGCTCGGCAATACCCTGCCGGTCACCGTGCGCAGCACCTGCCTGGCGGCCCACGCCCTGCCGCCGGAATTCACTGAACGCAGCGATGCCTACATCGAGCACATCTGCACCGAGATGCTGCCGGCACTGGCCCGCGAAGGCCTGGTCGATGCGGTGGATGCCTTCTGTGAATACCTGGCGTTTTCTCCGGCACAGGTCGAACGGGTGTTTATCGCCGCGCAGCAACTGGGCCTGCCGGTCAAGCTGCATGCCGAGCAGCTGTCATCGCTGGGCGGTTCCAGCCTGGCGGCGCGCTATCAGGCGCTGTCTGCCGACCATCTGGAGTTCATGACCGAAGACGACGCCATTGCCATGGCGGCGGCCGGCACGGTGGCGGTGCTGTTGCCGGGCGCCTACTACTTCCTGCGCGAAACCCAGCTGCCGCCGATGGACGCCTTGCGCAAACACGGTGTTGCCATCGCCATCGCCACCGACATGAACCCCGGCACCTCGCCTGGCCTGTCGCTGCGCCTGATGCTCAACATGGCCTGCACGCTGTTTCGCATGACTCCCGAAGAAGCCCTGGCCGGCATTACCTTCAATGCCGCCAAAGCCTTGGGACTGGGCGCCAGCCATGGCTCGCTGGAGGTGGGCAAGGTCGCCGACTTCGTTGCCTGGGACATCGAGCGGCCGGCGGACCTGGCCTACTGGCTGGGCGGCGACCTGGACAAACGCATCATTCGCCACGGCGTCGAATCGTCGTTCTGAGCAAGGAGAAGACTGTGGATAAAGTTCTGACATTCAGCAAAGGGCGCATCCCGCTGCTGATCAGCATGCCGCACGCGGGCCTGAAACTGACGCCCGCCGTCGAAGCCGGGCTGGTCGATGAAGCCCTGAGTCTGCCGGACACCGACTGGCACCTGCCGCGCCTGTACGACTTTGCCGAAGCACTGGGCGCCAGCACCCTGGCCGCCGAGTATTCGCGTTTCGTCATCGACCTGAACAGGCCTTCCGATGACCAGCCGCTGTATGCCGGCGCGACCACCGGGCTGTTTCCCTCGATCCTGTTCGACGGCGTGCCATTGTTCAAGGACGAGCTGGCGCCCGATGCCGCCGAGCGGGCGCGCTATCTGCAGCAGATCTGGACGCCGTATCACCAGACCCTGCACGATGAACTGCAGCGCCTGCGCGATGAGTTCGGCTATGCGCTGCTGTTCGATGCCCACTCGATTCGCGGACATGTGCCGCACCTGTTCGACGGCCAGTTGCCGGACTTCAACCTCGGCACCTTCAACGGCGCCAGCTGCGATGCGCAACTGGCCGAACAGCTGAAGCAGGTCTGCGCCGAGGCGAAAGACTACAGCCATGTGCTCAACGGCCGCTTCAAGGGCGGGCACATCACCCGCCATTACGGCGATCCGGCGAACAACATTCACGCGGTGCAGCTGGAACTGGCGCAGAGCAATTACATGGAAGAGTTTGCGCCATTCCGTTATCGGCCAGATTTGGCAGCGCCAACGCAGGAGGTGATAAAGCGCTTGCTGGAAACCTTTATCACCTGGGGTAAACACCGGTTCGGTGGGTAACCCCGCACCGATGCCATTGCGGTTACTTTTTGAGCAACCGCAAGCCGTTGAACACCACCAGCAAGCTCACGCCCATGTCGGCGAACACCGCCATCCACATGGTCGCCATGCCGGCAAAGGTAAGGCACAGAAAGAACAGCTTGGTCACCAGCGCCAGGGCAATGTTCTGCCGCAGCACTGCCGAGGTGTCGCGTGACAGGCGGATAAACGCCGGGATCTTGCGCAGATCGTCGTCCATCAGCGCAACATCGGCGGTTTCAATGGCGGTGTCGGTACCGGCCGCCGCCATCGCAAAGCCGATTTCCGCACGGGCCAGTGCCGGCGCATCGTTGATGCCGTCACCGACCATGCCGACCCGATGCCCTTGCGCATACAACGCTTCGATGGCTTGCAGCTTGTCGGTCGGCAACAGGTTGCCCTGCGCCTGATCGATGCCGACCTGATCGGCAATCGCTCGCGCCGTGTGCGGGTTGTCGCCGGTGAGCATCAGCGTCTTGATACCCAGCTCATGCAACTGGGCAATGGCCTCGCGGCTGCTTTCCTTGACCGTATCGGCCACGGCAAACAGCGCCAGCGGGCCGCTGTCATCGAGCAACAGCACCACGGTCTTGCCCTGGCTTTCCAGGGCATCGAGCCGTGCTTCAAGCTCGGGTGAACACAGGCCCAGTTCCTCGACCAGCCGATGGTTGCCCAGATGGTAGCGACGCCCGTCGATATCGCCGGCCACGCCACGCCCGCCCAGCGCCTCGAAGTTATCCACAACCTGCACCGCTTGCTGCGGATCGGCGGCCTGGGCAATGGCCTTGGAAACCGGGTGGTCTGAGCGTGCAGCGAGGCTGACGGCAAGGGCCTGCGTATTCACCAGGTCTTCTTTAAGTGCAATAAAGTCAGTCTGCACCGGTTTGCCGTGGGTCAATGTGCCGGTCTTGTCGAGGGCCAGATAGTCGAGCTGGCGGCCCATTTCCAGGTACACGCCGCCCTTGATCAGAATGCCCTTGCGCGCCGCCGCCGCCAGGCCGCTGACGATGCTCACCGGCGTGGAAATCACCAGCGCACACGGGCACGCCACCACCAGCAACACCAGCGCGCGGTAGACCCAGTCGAACCAAGTGCCAGCGAAGAACAGCGGCGCAATCAATGCCACGCCCAGTGCGGTAATGAACACGGCGGGCGTGTAGTAGCGCGAAAACTGATCGACGAAACGCTGGGTCGGTGCCCGCGCGCCCTGGGCCTGCTCCACGGCATGGATGATGCGCGCCAGGGTCGACTGGCCAGCGGCGGCGCTGACCCGGTATTCCAGCGAACCGGCCTGATTGATGGTGCCGGCAAACACCTTGTCGCCCACAGACTTCTCAACCGGCAGGCTTTCGCCGGTGATCGGCGCCTGATCGACACTGGATTGTCCGCTAACGACTTCGCCATCCAGCGCGATGCGCTCGCCGGGCCGCACCCGGACCACCGCTTCCAGCGCCACCTGTTTGACCGGCTGCTCCAGCCAGCTGCCGTCGGCCTGACGCACCGTGGCCACTTCGGGGGTCAGTTGCATCAGGCCGCTGATGGCATTGCGCGCCCGGTCCAGCGAGCGGGCTTCGATCAGTTCGGCCACGGTGAACAGGAACATCACCATCGCCGCTTCCGGCCACTGGCCGATCAACACGGCGCCGGTCACGGCGATGCTCATCAGCGCATTGATATTGAGGTTCAGATTCTTCAGGGCGATCCAGCCCTTTTTGTAGGTGCCGAGGCCGCAACTGAGGATCGACACAAACGCCAGCAGCATGACCAGCCATTCGGGACCGGCCGTGAAGTGCACCACTTCAGAACCCAGCGCGGTCAGGCCGGACAGGGTCAGCAATTGCCAGCCGCTTTTTTTCGCCGCCGGTGCAGGCGCCGGATCAACGCCGTCCTCCAGGGGTTGCGCCTGCATGCCCAGCGAATCGATCGCCTCGCGAATCGGCGCAGTGTCGGGCAGTGCATGCCAGACGCCCAGGCGCCGTTGCAGCAGGTTGAACTCCAGACGCTGCACACCGGCCAGCTTGCCGAGGCGATTCTGGATCAGGGTCTGCTCAGTGGGGCAATCCATCTGCTCGATGCGGAACTCGCTCAGGCGTGCCTGGCCATCGTCGCTGTCGAAGGTCACTACAGCGGGCACCGCGTCGGCAGGCGCGGCTTCGTCATGCGAGCCGCAGCAACTGTGAGCGTGGTGGTCGTGAACGTCCTGCTTGGGCGTAAGCCGAGTGAACTGGCTCATGGTGCGGTCCTCCGATTCTGGATATTGCCAAGTGAACACCCTGTAGTCACTATAGGGTCAAGCACTCAAGACGGAGTTTCTGCAATGAAGATTGGTGAGCTGGCCAGATTGACCGACACCCAGGTCGAAACCGTGCGCTATTACGAGCGCGAAAAACTGCTGCCGGCTCCCCATCGCAGCGAAGGCAATTACCGGCTTTATACCCAGGCCCACGTCGAGCGCCTGACGTTTATCCGCAATTGCCGCAGCCTGGACATGACCCTCGAAGAAATCCGCCGCCTGCTGAACCTGCGCGACAGCCCGCAGGACCAGTGCGAAAGCGTCAACGCGCTGATCGATGAACACATTGCCCATGTCGATGCACGGGTCGCCAGCCTGCAAGCCCTGCAAGTGCAGTTGCACGACCTGCGCCTGCGTTGCGGTGACAACGGCGCGGAGCATTGCGCAATCCTCGAACGCCTGGAAGTCACCGGCGCCGTCGCGCCGCCCGAAGGCGAGCCTTCGCACGTGGGCCGCAGCCACGGACACTGAGTGAATCCAGCGGCGGGCGCGTGATACATTTGCGCCCCGCCGCACCGCACTGCCCCAGATTCCCGGACCTCTCATGCCGAAAAAACCTGCCAAGGCAGACCCGTCACAGCCCGGCCACAAAGCCACCCACCTGACCCTGATCGATGTCGCCAAGGTCGCCGGCGTCTCGCCGATCACCGTGTCGCGGGCCTTGAGCCGCCCGGAGCTGGTCACCGAGCAGACCCGGCTGAAAGTCATGGAGGCGGTGCGCAAGACCGGTTATGTGTCGAACATGCTGGCCGGCAGCCTGGCGAGCAATAAAAGCCGGCTGGTGGCGATTTTTGTGCCGACCATCGCCAACTCGATCTTTGCCGACACGGTGCAGGCGCTGATGGACCGCCTCACCGACGCCGGCTATCAGACCTTGCTGGGCCTGACCGGTTATTCGCCCGAGCAGGAAGAAAAACTGCTGGAAGCCATTCTCGGCCGCCGCCCGGACGGCATCGTGCTGACCGGCACGCTGCACACCGAAGCCAGCCGCCTGCGCCTGGCCCAGTCGGGGATTCCAGTGGTCGAGTCCTGGGACCTGACCGACGACCCGCTGGACATGCTGGTCGGCTTTTCTCACGAGCAGGTCGGCCAGGCCGTTGCCCGGCATTTGCTGGAGCGCAACTACCGCCGTTTTTCAGTGATCACCCTCGCCGACCCTCGCGGCTTGCGGCGTTGCAACAGCCTGATCGGTACGCTTGCCAGCCATGGCATCGATGAGGTGCCGGTGCAAATCATGACCCCGCCGGCCACCCTCAAGACCGGCCGCGACGGCTTGTGCCAACTGCTCGATCAAGGCGCGCAACCCGAGGTGGTGGTGTGCAGTTCCGACACCATCGCCCAAGGCGTACTGGCCGAAGCCGCCAGCCGTGGCCTGCGTGTACCGCAGGATCTGGCCGTGATGGGCTTTGGCGACCTGAGCAGCGCAGCGCAGGTTTACCCCGCCCTTTCCACGGTGCGGGTGGACGGCCGGATGATCGGTGAACACATCGCCAAGGCGCTGCTAAACCGCTTTAACTCTGTCGACAACGTCTTTGATCCGGTGCGCATCGACAGCGGATTCAGCCTTATCGACCGTCAGACCACTTAAGCCGAAACCCGTCATGGCGACCAACGGACGCTTGAATGATTGCGCAATCATAGTATGCTCGGGCCATCAGAGTCCTCGGCAGAACACCGTGCTCTGATTTTTTTCCGAGCAAAATGATTGCGCAATCAAATCACAATAAGGAAAACAACAACGTGACCTCACCCACTGCGTCCGCCGCCAGGACCAACGTGCGCTACCTGATCCTGGCCATGATTTTCATCGTCACCGTGTTCAACTATGTCGACCGCGCCACGCTGTCCATCGCTGCCCCCGCCATGCGCGCGGACCTGGGTTTCGATGCGCTGACCATGGGCATCGCCTTCTCGGCGTTCGGTTGGGCGTACACCAGCATGCAGATTCCGGGCGGCATCATTCTCGACCGCTACGGCTCGCGTGTGGTGTTGGGCGTGAGCCTGATCGTCTGGTCGACGCTGACCTTCCTGCAGGGTTATGTCGATCTGTTCAGCTCGGCGTTCGTGGCGTTGTTCGTGTTGCGCTTCCTGATGGGCGTGGCCGAGTCGCCGGCCTTTCCGGCCAACAACCGGCTGACGGTGATGTGGTTTCCGCGTAACGAGCGCGGCCTGGCCACGGCGATCTTCCAGTCGGCGCAGTACTTTGCCCTGGCCGCCTTCACGCCGCTGATGGTCCTGCTGCTGAACAGTTTTGGCTGGCAGCATGTGTTCTTCTGGACCGGCGCGGCGGGCATTCTGGTCGGCCTGCTGTGGTTCAAGATGGTTCACGAGCCGCGCAAGGACAAGCGCGTCAATGCCGCCGAAATCGAGTACATCGAAGCCGGTGGCGGCATGCCCGGCATCGGCGACACCAAGACCCCGTTCAGCTGGCAGCGCGCTCGCGCCATCGGCGGCAACCGGATGATGCTCGGCATTTACCTGGGCCAGTTCTGCCTGACGTCGATCACCTGGTTTTTCCTTACCTGGTTCCCGACCTATCTGGTCGAAGCCAAGGGCATGACCATGCTCAAGGTCGGCCTGGTGGCCGCCATTCCACCGCTGGCCGGCTTTATCGGCGGCATGGTCGGCGGCGTGTGGTCCGACTGGATGCTCAAGAAAGGCTTCAGCCTGACCGCCGCGCGCAAGACCCCGATCATCTGCGGCCTGCTGCTGTCCAGCGCCATCGTGGTCGCCAACTACACCCAATCGGTGGTGCTGGTGATTGCGGTGATGTCGCTCGCCTTCTTCGCCAAGGGCGTCGGCAACCTGGGCTGGTGCATCGTCGGCGATGTCTCGCCCAAGCAAGCCATGGGCATCAGCGGCGCGATGTTCAACTTCTGCGGCAACATCGCCAGCATCGTCACCCCCATCGCCATCGGCGTACTGGTCAGCAAGGGCTCTTTCGACTGGGCGCTGATCTATGTCTCGGCCATGGGCCTGCTGGGCGCCTTCGCCTACCTGTTTATCGTCGGCCCGCTCAAGCGCATGGAGTTCGATGAAGTAACAGGAATAGCCAGCCTCTCGACCGAATCGCCTGCTCTCAAGCACTGAAAGTTATCCACACCCTCAAGGAGAACGTCATGACCCTACAACAACAAGACACGCCATCCGCCGACCACGACCGTATTGCCTGGGTCAAGGTGTCGTCGGTGTTCCTGCCGCTGGCCAACCCGATCAGCGACGCCAAGGTGCTGACCGGCCGGCAAAAGCCGATGACCGAAATCGCCATGCTGTTCGTCGAGATCCAGACCACCGACGGTCACAGCGGCCTGGGTTTCAGCTACTCGAAACGTGCCGGCGGCCCCGGCCAGTTTGCCCATGCCCAGGAAATCGCCCCGGCGCTGATCGGTGAAAACCCCAGCGACATCGCCAAGCTGTGGACAAAACTCTGCTGGGCCGGCGCGTCGGTGGGCCGCAGCGGCTTGTCGACCCAGGCCATCGGCGCCTTCGACGTCGCGTTGTGGGACCTGAAAGCCAAGCGCGCCAACCTGTCGCTGGCCCGCCTGCTCGGTGCGCAGCGTGATTCGGTGCGTTGCTACAACACCTCGGGCGGCTTTTTGCACACCCCGCTCGATCAACTGATGAAGAACACCGACCTGTCGCGGGAAAAGGGCATCGGCGGCATCAAGCTCAAGGTCGGCCAGCCCGATTGTGCTGTGGATATCCAGCGGGTCAGCACGGTGCGCAAACACCTTGGGGATAACTTTCCGCTGATGGTCGACGCCAACCAGCAATGGGACCGCCCGACTGCGCAGCGCATGTGCCGGCAGTTCGAGGCCTACAACCTGGTGTGGATCGAAGAGCCGCTGGACTGTTACGACGCCGAAGGCCACGCCGCCCTGGCGCAGCAGTTCGACACGCCGATCGCCACCGGCGAAATGCTCACCAGCGTTGCCGAGCACGCCGAGTTCATCCGCCTGCGCGGTGCCGACTACCTGATGCCGGATGCGCCACGGGTCGGCGGCATCACGCCGTTTCTGAAAGTCGCGGCCATGGCCGAACAGGCCGGCGTGATGATGGCCCCGCACTTTGCCATGGAGCTGCATGTGCACCTGGCCGCGACCTACCCGACCGAGCCGTGGGTGGAGCATTTCGAGTGGCTGGAGCCGCTGTTCAACGAACGCCTGGAAACCCGCGACGGGCGCATGCTGGTGCCGACCCGCCCAGGCCTGGGCCTGTCGTTGAGCGAACAGGTCAAGGCCTGGACCGCACAAACGGTCGAGATCGGCAAACGGCCTTGATGCTGGTCAGAGCTTCATCCCCACCGCCAGCCGGTTGAAGGCATTCATCAGCGACACGGCCAGCGTCAGGTCGCTGATTTCAGCATTGGAAAAGTGTGCCTTCAACGGCTCGTACAGCTCATCGGGCGCACCTTTGTCGCTGACATGCGTCAGCGTTTCGGCCCACGCCAGTGCGGCACGCTCACGCGCGTCGAACAGTTCGCTGATGCGCCAACCGGCCAGGCAATCGAGCTTTTCCTGCGGCACTTCGCATTCGCGCAGGGTTTGCGAGTGCTTGCCCAGGCAGAACGCGCAGCCGTTGATTTGCGAGACGCGCAAGAACACCAGTTCCAGCAGCGCCAGGCCGAGCGGGCCTTCGGTCAGCGCCTTGTTGGTGGCAAGCAGGCCTTGATAGGCGGCGGGCGACAGCGACGGAAATGGCAGTCTGAGTTGGCTCATGATGAAGCTCCTGCAGGAAGACAAACGAGATGACGAAACAGTGGCTCCAGCGCCAGCCGTGCGCGCGCATCGTCGAGCGCGCGGCTGACGGCTTCATCGCCGAAAACCAGGCCTTGTAGATAGCTGAAGTGCAGGTCGAACAAACCAAGGGTATTGAGCACATGGCGCAGGTAGGACGTCAGAAAGTCCGGCTGCCGCGCCCGCTCGCCCTGATGAAAACCGCCGGAGCCGACCAGCACATACACCAGACGGTCACGCAGCAGGCCGGTCTTGCCTTCGGCGCCGGCGCTGAAGGTGCGGTGGATGCGCAGCACATAATCGATCCACAGCTTGAGCGCCGCCGGCACGGTGAAGTTGTGCATCGGCGTGGCGATCAGCAGTACATCGCTGCTTTCCAGCTCGGTAATCAGTTGCTCGGAGACATCGAACACCGGCGCGTCGAACGGCGTGACGGTGGTCAGGGCGCGGGCATAATCGAGGTCAAGCGGCGGCAATGGTTGCGCGCCCAGATCACGCTCGATCAGCTCAAGATCCGGTTGCTGCCGGCGCAAGGTGGTGACCAGCTCCAGCGTCAGACGCTGTGCATGGGACGCCTGGCCTTGCGGGCTGGCATTGATCAGCAGGACCTTGTTCATGCCGCGCTCCTTGTGGATAACCGTTCAGTGAAGTGCATGCCATGGGCCAGCAGGCCCTGACGAAAATAGAAGCGCTGGGCCAGCGGCATGTGCAGGCCGGTGTCCAGCACCAGATGTTGGCAACCACGTTGCAATGCTTCTTGGCGCACGGCATCGAGTAACTGTGCGCCCAGGCCATTGCGTTGCAGAGCGGGGCTGATCACCAGATCGTCGACATAGACAAAGCGCCCATACAGCAGATTCTCCAGCTCGCGGTAGCCGGCCAGGCCGACGATTTTCTTATCGTCCAGTACGGCCAGCAAACGGTAGCCCTGGCCGCTCTGGCGCAGCAGTTGCTCGACATAAACGTCAGCGCTGGCCAGGTGCGGTCGCAGGACGCGCATCAGCTCGAAACTGGCCGCCAGGTCTTGCCGGTTGTCGAGGTGCAGGAAGGTGTAGGACATAAGGTGGCCCGCCGTGAAGAGATGGCTCACTTTAGGCGGCCAATGACCTAAGCTACAGGGCCAAAAAATGCATAAATGACCAGGCCATGTTGATCCCCTTCGAGCTTGACCGCGACCAGCCGGCACCGATTTACCGCCAGCTTTACCAGCGCTTTCGCGAGTCCATCGCCGATGGCCGCCTGCGCCCCGGCGACCGGGTACCAGCCGTGCGCGCCCTGGCGGCAGAGCTGAACCTGTCGCGGGGCACCGTGGAGGCGGCTTATCAGTTGTTGATCGGCGAGGGTTATCTGCTCGCCCGCGGCGCCGCCGGCACGGTTGTCACGCCGCAATTGCCGGCCGTCGCTGCACAGGTACCAGCCGTGCGCAGTGTTGCCGAGACCTTCGCGTCCAGCCATCGCGGCACGCTACCGAACGCCTTGCAGATGGGCCTGCCGGCGCTGGATGCCTTTCCACGCAAGCTCTGGACCCGCCTGGCCGGGCGTCAGTTGCGCCAGGCCGGGCTTGAAGGGCTGGTGTATCCCGACCCGCAGGGTTATGCGCCCTTACGCGCGGCGATTGCCACCTATCTGGGGATTTCTCGCGGGATCACCTGCCGGGCCGAGCAGGTCTTCGTCTGCGCCGGTTACCGCGCCTGCCTGGACCTGATCAGCCACACGCTGATGCAACCCGGCGACCCTTGCTGGCTGGAGGAGCCCGGCTATTTCATGGCCAGAAATGCCCTGCTGGAGGCCGGCGCGCAGCTGGTTCCGGTGCCTGTGGATGAACAGGGCCTGGACGTTGAACAAGGCATCCGCCGCGCCCCGCACGCGCGCTTTGCCGTGGTCACACCGACGCACCAGAGCCCGCTGGGCGTGTCGCTGTCGTTGCCACGCCGGCTGGCACTGCTGGACTGGGCCACGCGCAACGACAGCTGGATCATCGAGGACGACTACGACAGCGAATACCGCTATCAAGGCAAACCGCTGCCAGCGCTCAAGAGCCTCGACCAACAAGGCCGCGTGCTCTACACCGGAACCTTCAGCAAGGTGCTGTTCCCCGGCCTGCGCCTGGCCTATCTGGTGGTGCCGACCGAACAAAGCCACGCCTTCGCCCGCCAGGCCGACCGGCTGCACAACCACTGCCCGCAGTTGCTACAGGCCACCGTCAGCGCATTTCTCAACGAAGGCCATTTCGCCCGGCACCTGAACAAGATGCGCAACCTGTATGCGCGCCGGCGCCAGTGGCTGGTCGAAGCGCTGCAACAGGCATTCGGCGAACGCTTGCAGATCAACCCGCAGGCCGGCGGCATGCACGTGCTGGCCGGGATGGTCGAGGGTGACGACATTGAATTCACCCGACGCGCCAAGGCGCTGGGGATATCGATAGAACCGCTGTCGCAGTGGTATCTGGGGGATGCAACCCGGCAGGGACTGGTGATGGGGTTTACCAATGTGGCCAGTGCCGAACAGGCGTCGGCACTGGCGCAGCGGTTGGTGCAGTGCCTTTAAACCGCCATCGGCGCGGTCAGTGGCGCGTGGTGCTGATAGCCTTCAAGGCTGAAGTCCGATGGTTCGATCAGTTCCAGCCACTCCGGCTGGTAAACACCCGTCTTGGCAAACTCCGGTACGCGATCCGAAATCACCAGCTTCGGCGATGGGTACGGCTCGCGGGTCATCTGCTCGTTGAGCATGTCCAGGTGGTTTTCATACACGTGGGCATCGCCGATGAAGTAGGTGAACCAGCGCGGCGTGTAGCCGGTCAGGCGGCCGATCAGGCTCAGCAGGGCGGCGCCCTCGGTGAGGTTGAACGGTGTACCCAGGCCCAGGTCGTTGGAGCGGATGTACAGGGTCAGGGAAATTTCCCGGGTCTGCGGGTTGGGGTGCAGCTGGTACAGCAGGTGACACGGCGGCAGGGCCATCTCGTCGAGCTGGGCACAGTTCCAGCCGTGGAACAGGATACGGCGGCTGCCGGGGTCGTTGATGATGGTGTCGACACACTGGCGAATCTGGTCGATTGCCTTGTACAGCACCACGAACGCCTGGCCGTCTTCTTCGGACTCGGCGATCTGCCGGTAGCCCTGGGCCAGGGTGCGCTCGATGGCGGCCTGGTTGCTGGCCGGGATGCGCTTGTAGGCCGGCCACTTGCGCCATTGCACGCCGTAGATTTCGCCCAGGTCATCTTCGCCCTGACGGAACGGGTTATTCAGCCACTGGGCGTTTTCGTTGGCGTTCTGGTCCCAGACCTTGCAGCCCAGCGCGCGAAACTCGGCCGCGTTGTTGACCCCGCGCAGAAAGCCGACCAGCTCGCCGATGGCCGATTTGAACGCCATGCGCCGGGTGGTGATCGCCGGAAAGCCTTCCTGCAGATCGTAGCGCAGCATCGCGCCGGGGAAACTGATGGTGTTCACCCCGGTGCGGTTGGCCTGCAAGGTCCCGTGTTTGATCACATGGGCGACCAGTTCCAGATATTGCTTCATAAATCACCTGCTTCGTTGAACGCGCCGGGCTTGTGGCCCGGCGTTTCAGGATTAAACCGCTGCCTTGTTGGCGATCGGCGCGCGTTTGTAGGCCAGCCAGATCAGCGCCAGACCCGCGATGATCATCGGCAGGCTGAGAATCTGGCCCATGGTGACCCAGCCCCAGGCCAGGTAACCCAGCTGGGCATCGGGCACCCGCACGAACTCGACGATGAAGCGGAAAATGCCGTAGAACAGCGCGAACATCCCGGAAACGGCCATGGTCGGACGCGGTTTGCGCGCGAACAGGTTGAGGATGATGAACAGCGCCACGCCTTCCAGCGCGAACTGGTACAGCTGCGAAGGGTGCCGCGCCAGTTGCGCAGGGTCGCTGAACGGCGGGAAGACCATGGCCCATGGCACGTCGCTCGGCTTGCCCCACAGTTCGGCGTTGATGAAGTTGCCGATGCGCCCCGCGCCCAGGCCGATCGGCACCAGTGGGGCGACAAAATCCATGATCTGGAAGAAGCTCTTGCCGTTGCGCCGGCCGAACCACCACGCAGCCAGCATCACGCCGACAAAGCCACCGTGGAAGGCCATGCCGCCTTTCCAGACCTCGAAGATCAGCAGCGGATTGGCCAGATAAGCGGCCAGGTCATAGAACAGCACATAACCCAGGCGTCCACCGACGATGACGCCCATGGCCAGCCAGAAGATCAGGTCGGAGAGTTTTTCTTTGGTCCAGGTCGGATCAAAGCTGTTCAAACGGCGCGAGGCCAGCCACCAGGCGCCTCCGATCCCGACCAGATACATCAGGCCGTACCAGTGAATTTGCAGCGGGCCGAGGGAAACCGCTACCGGGTCAATCTGCGGGTAAGGCAGCATTGCGACTCCTTAATGGGATGCCTGTACGGCAACGTGATCAGCGGCGCATGTTACCGGAGCGAGGCTTGGCGCTCTAGCCGCGACTGACCGAAGATAAGCAGAGTTCATGTTCTAAAGGAGTACCCCATGTGTCTGATCGTGTTCGCCTGGCGCCCTGGGCACCCGCAGCCATTGATCGTAGCGGCCAATCGTGACGAATTTTATGCCCGCCCTTCGCAAGCCCTGGCGCAGTGGCCGGATGCGCCGCAGGTGTATGCCGGGCGCGATCTTGAGGCCGGCGGCACTTGGCTGGGCGTGACGGCCAGCGGGCGTTTTGCGGCGCTGACCAATATTCGAGACCCTGCGCAATCGCCGGGGTCGCGCTCGCGGGGCGAGCTGGTAGCGGCCTTTCTGGCCGGCGAGCAATCGCCCGAGGCGTATATGGCCGAGGTGGCAGAGCGCGCGCAGCACTACACCGGTTTCAACCTGCTGCTGGGCATTCCCGGCGAGCTGTATTACCTGAATTCGCTTGAAGCGCTGCCGAGGCGGTTTGAAGAAGGTGTCTACGGATTATCCAACGCCGGCCTTGATACGCCCTGGCCGAAACTGCGCAAGGCCCGTGCTGCCTTGGCGGCGCAGGTCGCCGATCCGCAGCCGCTGGCATTGCTCGAGCTGTTGAGCGATGGCGATCAGGCAGCGATTGGCGAGCTGCCCGATACCGGCGTGGGCCTGGCGACCGAGACGTTGTTATCGAGTGTATTTATTGCCAGCGGCCATTACGGCACGCGGGCCAGCACGGCGCTGATTGTCGAGGCCGACGGACGCCAACGGTTGGTCGAACGCAGTTTCGGCGCGAACGGTGTGCGCCTGGGCGAGGTTGCGCTGGATATTGGCGGTTAAAGGGCATCAATGCCCTTTCACAGACCCTGGATTGAGCATCCGCGCCAGCCCCAGATTGCGCAGGGCCAGTTGCAGCGAGCTGCTGATGACTTGCGGGTTGTCGTTGGTCATCAACTGGGCGAGCAAATCCTTGGCCATGCTCAGTTTGACCTGGCGCAGCATCCACTTCACTTTCGGCAGGTTGGTGGCGTTCATCGACAGGCTGTCGAAACCCATCGCCATCAACAGCACGGCAGCGGCCGGGTCGCCGGCCATTTCACCGCAGATGCTGATCGGCTTGCCTTCGGCATGGGCATCGCGCACCACGCTTTGCAGCGCTTGCAGCACGGCCGGGTGCAGATAGTCGTAGAGGTCGGCAACCCGCGGGTTGTTGCGGTCTACCGCCAGCAAGTATTGGGTCAGGTCGTTGGAGCCCACCGACAGAAAGTCCACCTGCCGGGCCAGGTCGCGGGCCTGATAGACGGCGGCCGGCACCTCGATCATGACGCCGACCGGCGGCATCGGCACATCGGCGCCTTCGTCGCGCACCTCGCCCCAGGCGCGGTGGATCAGGTGCAAGGCCTCTTCGACCTCGTGGGTGCTGGAGATCATCGGCAGCAGGATGCGCAGGTTGTTCAGGCCTTCGCTGGCCTTGAGCATGGCGCGGGTCTGGACCAGGAAGATTTCCGGGTGGTCGAGGGTCACGCGAATGCCGCGCCAGCCCAGGAACGGGTTCTCTTCCTTGATCGGGAAATACGACAACGCCTTGTCGCCGCCGATGTCTAGGCTGCGCATGGTGACCGGCAGCGGGTGGAAGGCCGACAGCTGCTCGCGGTAGATGGCCAGCTGTTCCTTTTCACTGGGGAAGCGCTGGTTGATCATGAATGGCACTTCAGTGCGGTACAGCCCGACACCTTCGGCGCCACGCTGCTGGGCACGGGCCACGTCGGCCAGCAAGCCGGTGTTGACCCACATCGGCATGCGATGGCCGTCCAGCGTGACACACGGCAATTCGCGCAGGGCATCGAGGTCCTGGGACAGCTGGCGTTCTTCTTCGACCACCACGCTGAACTGCTTGCGCAGGATCTCGCTGGGGTTGGTGTAGACCTCGCCATGATGGCCATCGACGATCAGCTCGATGCCATCGACCTTCGAATACGGGAAGTCGACCAGGCCCATGACCGTGGGAATGCCCATGGCGCGGGCCAGAATCGCCACGTGGGAGTTGCCCGAACCCATCACCGAGACCAGGCCGACCAGCTTGCCTTCGGGCACTTCGCCGAGCATCACCGGCGACAGTTCCTCGCTGACCAGAATGGTGTTGTCGGGATAGACCAGGGTTTGCTGCCGGGCTTCCTGCAGGTAGGCCAGCAGGCGGCGGCCCAGGTCCTTGACGTCCGAAGCGCGCTCGCGCAGGTAGGCGTCGTCCATCAGTTCGAAACGGTTGACGTGTTCGGTGACCACCGAGCGCAAGGCGCCCTGCGCCCACTGGCCGGTCTTGATGACGTTGGTGACTTCGCTGCCCAGCGAGGCATCGTCGAGCATCATCAGATAGACATCGAACAACGCGCGCTCTTCGGGGCGCAGCTGGGTGGCCAGCTTCTTGGACAGGTTGCGCATGTCGTTGCGCACACCTTCGAGCGCGTTCTGGAACAGCGCCAGCTCTGCGTCGATGTCGGTAACGGTCTTGTCCGGCACCACCTCAAGGTCGGCCGGCGGCAGCATGACCACCGCCACGCCGACTGCGGCGCCCGGGGAGCCGGCGACGCCGACGAACTTGGCTTCCTGGATGCCCTTGCCCTGGCGACCCAGGCCGCGAATCGAGCCGGTGGCTTCGGCGTGGGCGATAACCCCCGCCAACTGAGCGCTCATGGTCACCAGGAAGGCTTCTTCGCCTTCGTCGAACTGGCGGCGCTCTTTCTGCTGGATCACCAGCACGCCCACCACGCGGCGGTGGTGGATGATCGGGGTGCCGAGGAATGAGGCGTAGCGTTCTTCACCGGTTTCGGCGAAGTAGCGATAACGCGGGTGCGTGGCGGCGTCTTCGAGGTTCAGCGGCTCTTCGCGGGTACCGACCAGGCCGACCAGGCCTTCGTTGGGAGCCATGCTGACCTTGCCGATCGAACGCTTGTTCAGGCCTTCGGAGGCCATCAGCACAAAGCGGTTGGTCTCGGGGTCGAGCAGATAGACCGAGCAGACCTGGCTGCCCATGGCCTCCTTGACACGCAACACAATAATGCCCAACGCCGCCTTGAGATCCTTGGCGGAGTTAACTTCCTGGACGATCTTGCGCAGCGTATTGAGCATGGCTCGGGGTCGAACTCCGTGTCAGTCACGCGCCATCAGGCGCGGAGCAAGCTCTTTAAGGGCGCGTCGATAAACCTCGCGCTTGAATGTCACCACCTGACCCAACGGATACCAATAGCTGACCCAACGCCAGCCATCGAATTCCGGTTTGCCGGTCAAATCCATCCGCACCCGTTGCTCGTTGGAAATCAGGCGCAGGAGAAACCATTTCTGCTTTTGGCCAATGCACAACGGCTGACTGTGCGTGCGCACCAGTCGTTGCGGCAAGCGGTAACGCAACCAGCCCCGGGTACAGGCAAGAATCTGTACGTCCTGGCGCTCGAGACCGACTTCTTCATTCAATTCACGGTATAGCGCGTCTTCCGGCGTTTCCTGAGGGTTGATACCCCCCTGCGGAAACTGCCAGGCATCTTGGTTGATACGCCGAGCCCATAGGACCTGACCAGAATCGTTTGTCAGAATAATCCCGACATTAGGACGGAAACCATCGGGGTCGATCACGGCAACAACCTCGCAAACGCATGTTGACGCATTGTTCCACAAAGCCCGGTGAAGCAGCAACGAGGCTTGACACCTTATATGAAGTCTTGTGAAAAGCTCGTACCCTTGCGCTCTTTTTCAATCTTTTCAGTGAGTAACTGCATGCGCCTGGCCTTGTTCGACCTCGACAACACCCTGCTGGGCGGCGACAGCGATCACGCCTGGGGTGATTACCTGTGCCGGCGCGGCATTCTCGACAGCGTGACCTACAAGGCGCGCAACGATGAGTTCTATCAGGATTACCTGGCTGGCACCCTGAACCTGACCGATTACCTGAATTTCAGCCTGCAAATCCTTGGCCGTACCGACATGGCCCAGCTGGCGCAATGGCATAGCGATTTCATGCGTGACTGCATCGAACCGATCATTTTGCCCAAGGCGCTGGAACTGATCGCCAGACACCGCGAGGCCGGCGACAAACTGGTGGTGATCACCGCCACCAACCGTTTTGTCACTGCACCGATCGTCGAACGGCTGGGCATCGAGACCCTGCTGGCCACCGAGTGCGAAATGCTCGACGGCCGCTACAGCGGGCGCACCACCGGTATCCCGTGTTTTCGTGAAGGCAAGGTCACCCGCTTGAACCTGTGGCTCGAAGAAAATGCTTACACCCTGCAAGGCAGCTACTTCTATAGCGACTCGCTCAACGACTTGCCGTTGCTGGAGCAGGTCGACCACCCGGTGGCCGTCGACCCGGACCCTAAGCTGCGCGCGCAAGCCGAGCAACGCGGCTGGCCGGTGATTAGCCTGCGCGATTGATTACAGCCTTCAGCCCGGCCGAGCCACCAGCAAGACCGCCATGGCGACAAAGCACAGCCCCGCGACACCGGCCAGTACCTGACTGAAGCGGGCCCGGCCGACCGGCGCGAACAGGCGCATCACCAGCCAGGCCCAGGCCATCAGCCCCAAGGTATAGAGCACGCTGCTGGACAGAATCCAGGTCTGACCCAGCGACAGGCCCAGTTCGTGAACCAGCCGCCCGCCGCTGAACGGCAGCACCGCAAGACAGACCGCCATCGCCACCCAGACCCAGCGTTGCGGGCGCTGCAGCAGGCGGCTGTGGATAACCTTGTCCCCGGCGTGCCGGCCCTTGACCAGCCAGGCCGCAAGGCCGATGCCACTGAGCAACAGCGCCAGGAGGGCTGCGATATGCAAGGTTTTCAGTGCGATGACAAGGTTCATGGTGACGCCCCTTTTGGCCTCAGCCCAAAAACAGACGATACGCCGGATTCTGCGTCTCGTCCCAATGCGGGTAGCCGATTTCGTCCAGCGCCTGACCGACGAGGTGACGCTCCTCTGGCGGCACCACCAGCCCGGCCACCACTCGAGCGTCAGCCGCGCCGTGGTTGCGGTAGTGGAACATCGAGATGGTCCAGCGCCCGCCGAGCTTGTTGAGGAAATTGAATAGCGCGCCCGGCCGCTCCGGAAACTCGAAACGCAGCACCAGCTCATCGCTGACCCGCTCCGAATGGCCGCCGACCATGTGTCGGATATGCAGCTTGGCCAGTTCGTTATCGGTCAGGTCGACCACCGGGAAGCCTTGTTCGCTCAGGCTGGCAATCAGT